>CAYWVA010000011.1:0-24749 GCA_964461545.1 uncultured Rhizobiaceae bacterium
GCTGGCGAGCTAGCGGGCATCAAAAAAGCCCCGGCGCTGGGCAGGCGCTGGGCCGGGCTGTCAGTCCGCCGGCGGTCACTTCGAGCGCGGATCGAGCGCGTCACGCAGCCCATCGCCGAGCACATTGAACGATAGCACGGTGATGAAGATGGCGATGCCGGGGTAGATGGCCATCCATGGTGCGTTGTTGAGGAAGCGCTGCGCCGAGTTGAGCATCGAGCCCCAGGAGGGCATCGGCGGCTGCTGACCGAGGCCCAGAAAGGACAGGCTCGCCTCGGCAATGACGGCCGCAGCGATAGTCAGCGTCACCTGAACGAGGAGCGGCGGCATGACGTTGGGCAGGATGTGACGCAGGGCGATCCGCCAGTGCGGATTGCCCACGGCGCGTGCCGCCTCGACATAGTCCTCGGCCTTCACGGCGAGTACTTGGCCGCGCGTCAGCCTGATGAAGATCGGTGTTGCCGAGATGCCGATGGCGATCATCGCATTGGTCAAGTTGGGGCCGAGAAACGCCGCCAGGGCAATGGCCAGGATCAGGAAGGGGATGGCCAGCATGGCGTCGGTCAGCCGGCCCAGGACAATGTCGGTCCAGCCGCCGAGATAGCCAGCCAGGAGACCCAGAGGCACCCCGATCATCACCGCAATGGCAATCGACACGACCCCGGCTGCCAGCGATGCCCGCGCCCCGTAGAGGACACGGGAGAACACGTCGCGACCAACCTCGTCGGTGCCGAACCAATGCGCCCAGGACGGCGCCTGGCGTACGGCGGTCCAGGTCTGCTGGGTCGGATCATAGGGTGCGATCAGCGGTGCAAGAAGTGCCGCCGACACGATGAGCACCACGATCACCAGCGCAACCACTGCTGCGGGCCGCTGCGTCAGCCGGCGCCAGGCGCGTCTGCGCGGGCTCTCGATGGTCAAGCTTTCGGGCGTGTCCTCCAGTGGCGCGATGTGATCGGCAGCCGCGGTCATGTCCGAAGCCTCGGGTTGGCGAGGATGTAGGCGACATCGGCCATGAGGTTGAGCAGGATGTAGGTGGTGGCGGTCACCAGCACGACGCCCTGCACCACGGCATAGTCGCGGTTGAACACGGCATCGACGATCAGCTTGCCGAACCCGGGGATCGAGAAGATCTGCTCGGTCAGCACCGCGCCCGACAACAGCGTTCCGAACTCCAGCGCGCCCAGGGTGATGACCGGCGTCAGGGCATTGCGCATGGCATGCTTCCAGATCACCACGCGCTCCAAAAGTCCCTTGGCGCGGGCGGTGCGCACATAATCGCTATCCATCGCCTGGAGCATCGCGGAGCGGGTATGGCGCATGATCACCCCGCCGATGGCGGTGCCCAGCACGATGGCGGGCAGGATCGTGGTGGTCAGGCTCAGCCGCAAATCGACGAAGGGGCTGACATAGCCTCCCGCCGGCAGCCAGCCGAGATTGACCGCAAACAGCAGGATCAGCATGATCCCAAGCCAGAAGTTCGGCGTCGAGATGCCGGCGAGCGCCACGACGTTCACGGCGTAGTCCAGGACGCTGTCCTTCTTCACCGCCGAGATCACGCCGGCGGGAATGCCGACCAGCAGGGCGATCAGCATCGCCATGACGGCAAGCTGCAGCGTCACCGGCAGCTTCTGGATGATAAGGTCGCCGACCGGCAGCCGCAGGCGCATGGATTCGCCGAGGTCACCGCTGAGCACGCCACCGATCCAGTAGACGTACTGCACCGGCAGCGGCCGGTCGAGGTGATAGCGGGCGCGGATCTGCGCGATGACTTCAGGGTTGGCCTCCTCGCCTGCCATGACCAGCGCCGGATCGCCCGGCAGCAACTGCTGCAAGGAAAAGATTAGCACCGAGACGAAAAACAGCGTCGGGATCAGCTGGACGAGGCGCTTGCCGATGAGCGTAAACAAGGGGGTGCTCGCCGATGACGCCCCGCTCCTGGCCCGTGTGGGGTCGGGGAACGGGGCGGTCTCACATCAGTTCAGGCGAATGCCGACAACCCGAACCAGGCCGTCGGGGATTTGCTCGTAGCCCTCGAGCCGGTTGGTGTGGGCGATCAGCATTGCCCGGTGGTACAGATACAGGACCGAGCCCTCGGTCAGCCACTCGTCGGCCACCTTCTCGTAGGCCGCCTTACGCTCCTCGAAAGTTGTCGCGGTGCGGGCCTCGTTCAGGGCAGCGTCCACCGCCTCAGAGCTGAAATGGCCGTAGTTCAGGGGTCCGCCGGTCGAGGCGAAAGAGTAGATGTTTCCGTCCGGATCCGGACGCCCCGACCAGGCCAGCATGAAGGCCTGGTAGCGGCCCGCCTCGGCCTCCGACAGGCCCGTGGCGAATTCCACGACGCGGATCTGCATGTCGAATCCGGCTTCGGAGGCCATGGCCTGGATCACCTCGGCGACCTGGCGGACTTCCGGGTTGTTGGGGATCATGAAGTCCACCGTCACCGGCGTGGCGACGCCTGCCTCGGCGAGCAGCGCGCGGGCCCGCTCCACGTCGCGCTTGGGAACCGGGTGGCTCTCCTGGTACCACTGGTTCTGCGGGCTCACCCACTGGTTGCCCGGAAAGAACTCGCCGTTGAACACCACCTGATTGATGGCATCGCGGTCGAGCGATAGGTTGAGAGCCTGGCGCACCCGCGGGTCCTGGCCGAGGGGGTTGTCGGCGGCCGGGCCATTGGCGACGTTGAGGGTCATGCCCTGGTAGCCGAGTTCGGTGACGATGGCGAGTTCGAGATTGTTGTCTGCACGGATCTGGGGGATGTCGGTGGCCAGCGCGCGCTCGATCAAGTCGAGATCTCCCGACTGAAGATTGGCGAGGCGCACGGTGGAGTCCTGGATCGGTCGGTAGACGATCTGATCGATGTGCACGTTATCGGCGTTCCAGTAGTCCTCGAAGCGCTCAACGGCGATGCGGTCCTGCTGGACCCGCTCCACGAACCGGTAGGGACCGGCACATACCGGTTGGTTGCCGAACTGATCGCCAAGCTCCTCGGCCGCCTTCGGCGAGACGATCATGCCCGAGCGATCGGTCAGGGCGGCAACCAGCGGGGCAAACGGCGCGCTCAGGTTGAGGCGCACGGTAAGGTCGTCGACCGCGTCGATGCTGTCGACCGCTGTCAGCTCGGCGCGGCGGAACGAGCCGTCCATCTGGCGGTGGCGGTCGAGCGAGTATTTGACAGCCTCGGCATTCATCAGCTCGCCGTCGTGGAACTTGACGTCGGGCCGCAGGCGGATGGTCAGGGTCCGGCCGTCATCGGATGTTTCATGTTCGAGCGCCAGCTGCGGTACGATGTTGAGATCGCCGTCGATGTCGAACAGCTTGTCGCAAATCGACGCAAACACGATGCGCCCGACATAGGTGCGCGCCAGCGTCGGGTCGAGGATGTCGGGATCCTCGGCAAGCCCGATGCGCAACGTCGATTGGGCGCTGGCCCCTGCGGCGGTCATGGCGAGAGCCGCCACGCCCAACACGCCGGCAAGTACGGATTTCTTCATCGTTTTCCTCCCTTCAATGGGCAGCCTTTCAGGCCGCCGTCTGCACTCGCGACCCGCTGAAGGCCGCAAACAGCTTCTCAAGCGCAGGATCAACCTGCTCTTCGCGCGGCAGTACGTTGCCGGCATCAGGCAAGGTCCGCCACAGATGGCAGGCCGTCAGGTGCCCATCGCCATCGAGTGGCGGTCGTTCGTGCCGACAGATCTCCTCGACGAATGGGCAGCGCGGATGAAGGTGACAGCCGGAGGGCGGAAAGACCGGGCTCGGCACGTCGCCCTCGAGCAACTGGCGCTCCCGTCTGGTGCTGGGGCTCGGCACCGGAATGGCCGACAGCAGCGCCCGGGTGTAGGGATGGCGCGGCTGTGCAAAGACATCCGCGGCGCGGCCGATCTCCACGATGCGCCCGAGATACATGACCGCAATGCGATCGGCGATATGCTTCACGACGCCAAGGTCGTGCGAGATGAATAGATAGGCGAGGTTAAGCCGCTTCTGGAGGTCCTTGAGAAGATTGAGGATCTGCGCCCGGATGGATACGTCCAGCGCAGACACCGGCTCGTCGCATACGATGGCCATGGGCTCCACCGCGAGCGCCCTTGCAATGACGATGCGCTGGCGCTGCCCACCTGAGAACTCATGCGGAAACCGGGCTGCCTGATAGGGGCGCAGGCCTACCTGCTCAAGCAGCTGCGCCACGCGCCCGGCGCGCTCGCTGCGCGGCGCGATGGCGTGGAGCATCAGCGGCTCGGCAAGGATCTGGCCGATTGTCATGCGCGGATTGAGAGAGGCAAAGGGGTCCTGAAACATGATCTGGACCTTGCGCCGATGCGGCCGCATGCGGCTCTCGGTGAGGCCTGTGACGTCGTGGCCGTCGATCCTTACCCGGCCCTTGTCGGGGGCTATCAGGGCCATCGCCAGACGCCCCAGGGTAGACTTGCCACACCCCGACTCACCCACCAGGGCCAGGGTCTCACCCGCCTGCAAGGCCAGAGACACACCGTCGACGGCCTTCGCTGTGGTGCGGGGCCGGCCGAAGAGTGTCCGCTGCACAACGAAATGCTTGGCCACTTCTTCGACCTCGAGAACGACCCGCGCCGGGTTCATGCCACCAGGTTCTCCAGGGGGGCGCGCCAGCAGCGCGACAAATGCTCTCCCTCCACCACGGCCAATGGCGGCATTGTCTCGCAAACGTCGATGCCAAACGGGCAGCGCGACTTGAAACGGCAACTGGCCAGGCGTCCGCTCATGTCCGGCACCGATCCCTGTATTGCCGCAAGCTCGTCGCGATGGGCGTCCAAGCGTGGCAGCGAACCCAGCAGTCCGACTGTATAGGGGTGTTGCGGGAGGCGGAAGAGCACCTCGACCGGAGCACGCTCGACCACTTGGCCAGCATACATGACCACCACCTCGTCGCAGGTTTCGGCGATCACTCCGAGATCGTGGGTGATGAGAATGATCGCTGCGTTGCTATCCTCGCGCAGATTGCGCATCAGGTCCAGGATCTGGGCCTGGATCGTGACGTCCAGCGCCGTCGTCGGTTCGTCGGCGATCAGAAGTTGCGGATCGCAGGCCAGCGCCATGGCGATCATGACCCGCTGGCGCATACCTCCGGAGAGCTTGTGCGGGTAGTCGTCGAAGCGCGCCTCGGGCTCGGGAATGCGCGCGCGGCTCAACATCTCGATGGCCCGCGCCCGCGCCGCAGCCCGGTTCATGCCGCGGTGGCGCACAATGACCTCTACGATCTGATCGCCCACGGTGTAGGAGGGGTTGAGGGAGGTCATCGGCTCCTGAAAAATCATCGCCAGCCGGTTGCCACGCAGATCGCGCATCACGTTCTGCGGCTCCTTCAACAGGTCGCGCCCTTCGAACCGGACGATGCCCGAGACCTCCGTGCCCGCCTGCGGCAGGAGCCCCATGATGGCGAGCGAAGTGACGCTCTTGCCGCATCCTGACTCTCCGACAATGCCAAGGGTGCGCCCGCGGCGGACCGAGAAGTCGACGCCGTCAACGGCATGGGTCTTGCGCTTGTCCGGACCATGGAAGACCACCTGCAGATCCTCAACCTCGAGCAGCATCTCGTTCATGAACTGTCCACAGCCTGTTGTGCGACAGCCGCCGCGATCTCTACCTCGATCCTGGCGCGGTCGGTGATCCCTACCGGGTCTTGGCGCGTAGGGAGGAAGCGCCGGAAGTGGACCCAGCGGGTGCGCGACACCGCCTCGAGCCGGGCCAACTCGGCGATCGGATCGTCGTGATCATCGACGCGCAAGTCGAGGTCGGAGTATTCCTGATCCGAGACGATGACGAGGCAAGCCGACTGCCGTCCGCGCTTGTCCCCGCCAGCCTGTTCGCCGGCCCGCAGCGCGGTGATCAGGCGCTGTGCCAGCGGCAGGTCGCTCCGCGCCTCGAACGACTGCAAGGTGCACTCCAGAACAGCCGGTCCGACCAGCATGTTGCCGGCGAGCGAGCAATCCTCGGACGCGACATGGCCGCACCAGTCGACGCACTCCGCTCCGGTGAAGGCGCCTGCCGCGCCGGTCGTGTCCATGACGTGGACCTGGCGGGCCTCCCGGCCGGCGTCGCTTGCCACCAGCAACTCGACGGTCTTCCGGGCGCTGCAGCCCCGGCGCAAAAGTTCCAGGCCTTTGCGTCCGTAGAGCGGGTTCACCAGTGCCTGGGTCGCAACCGCCCCGACGCCGCCTTCCAGGAACGGAATGCGGGCGCCGAGCGCGAAGAAGCGGCTCGCCGCGGCAAGTCCGGTCTGGCCGCTCTGCGTGTCGCGAGCAATGATCGACCAGGTCATGTGCCCTCCCAAGACTCAGTAGCCGACGGCCTGACCGTCCTTGCGCGGATCGGAGCCGGCGACGTAGCCGCCCTTGACCCGCTGAATGAGCTGCGCACCTCCAAAGCCGAAGGCATCGTCGGGAGATTCGCGGACGACCGCATGGCCAAGCGCCGCCAGCCCGCTCGCCAGCGTCTCGCCCATGGCCTCCTCGACCGCCACCTCGAGCCCGGAGAGCACGCGCCAGCGCGGCGCATCGGCAGCGGTCTGCGGGTCCTGGCCCCACAATTGCGTGCGCAGCGTCATCTGGACATGGCCCTGCGGCTGCATCGGTCCGCCCATCACGCCAAAGCTCATGAGCGGCTGAGCGTCCTTCATCAGGAAGGCTGGAACGATGGTTTGGAAGGGCCGCTTGCGAGGCCCGACGCGATTGGCATGGCCGGCTTGAGTGGTGAAGCCGAAGCCCCGATTGTGCAACGATATGCCGGTGCCGGGCACCACGACCCCTGAGCCGAAGCCCTTGTAGTTCGACTGGATATAGGACACCATCATGCCGTCAGCGTCGGCCGCCGTGACATAGACAGTGCCGCCCTGGCGCGGCGCCCCCGAGGCAAAGTCGGTGGCGCGATCAACATCGACCAGTTTGGCGCGGGCGCCGAGATAGGCCTCGTCGAGCAGGTCGGCGGCGCTGACCTCGAGCATCGCCGCCTCGTCTCCCACGAAGGCGGCAACGTCGCGGAACGCGAGCTTCATCGCCTCGATCTGCAGATGCAGCGCTTCGACGCTGTCGGGCTCGTAGCGTTCGAGGCCGAGATGTTTCAGGATGCCGAGCGCCATGCAGGCCGCGATCCCCTGGCCGTTGGGCGGGATCTCGTGGAGCGACACCGCGCCGTAGTCCATCGAGATCGTCCCGCACCAGTCGTTGCCATGTTCGGCGAGATCCGCCTCGCTCAGCACCGCTCCGTGATCCCGGGCGAAGGCGACGATCTTGTCGGCCAGCGGGCCGCGATAGAACGCCTCTCCCTTGGTTTGTGCAATCAGTCGCAGGCTGTCGGCCAAGGCGGGCGAGGCAAACACTTCGCCGGCCCTGGGCGCCCGGCCGCCGGGCAGAAAGGCCTCGGCGAAGCCCGGCTGATCGCCGAGCAACACTTGCGCCCGCCGCCACAATTCGCCGATCACCGGCGAGACCAGGAAGCCGTCCTGGGCATAGGAGATCGCCGGCTCGAACAGCGTCTCGAACGGCAGTCTGCCGAACCGCGCCGACAGATCCGCCCAGGCGCTCACCGCCCCGGGGACGGTGACGCTTTCCCAGCCGCGCTCGGCCATGCCATCGGCGAAGCGTTCCGGCGTCCATGCCGCCGGCGAGCGGCCCGAGGCGTTCAGTCCGTGAAGTTTTCCGCCGTCCCACAGGATCGCGAAGGCATCGCTGCCAAGCCCGTTGCCACTGGGTTCGACCACCACCAGGGTTATGGCGGCGCCAAGTGCTGCATCGACCGCGTTGCCCCCAGCCATGAGCATGCGCAGGCCGGCCTGCGCGGCAAGGGGCTGGGACGTCGCGACGACGTTGCGAGCCAGCACCGGGGAGCGGCGCGAGGCATAGACGCTATCGTGCTTCAAGAACCTGCTCCTGCACACTGGAGGTGGAAGGACAAGCCTCGCCTTACGCCTGATGAGCCGGCGCCAGCTTGGCCACCAATGGAGCCAGCGGGCCACGGTAGGGCAGGAATGGAGGTACTGTAAAGTCGCCTTGCCGAGTCGGCGAGACTTTGACTTATTCATTCGTCGGCCTTTCATGGGCGACGGAAGAACGACTGTCAGCAGACCGGTTCACAAGGGAATGAAACATGACACAACGGCAGTTGCCGGTCGACCACGAGATTTTCCTCGATCATGTTGCCCATTTTGTCCCTGACATAGAGGCGGCGAGTGCCCTGCTGACGACGCTGGGGTTCCGCTTGACTCCGCTGACGGCGCAGCAGAACCAGACCCCCGAGGGAGCGGTGCCGGCAGGCATGGCCAATCGTTGCGTGATGCTTCGGCAGGGCTACGTCGAGATTCTCACCGCAATTTCCGACACCGAGCTTGCCCGACAGTTCCGCTTGGCAGTGCAACGCTACGTCGGGCTCCATCTCATCGCCCTGAGCACCGCCGATCCGGATGGCGCGCATCACCGCCTCGCCTCGCAAGGGTTTGCGCCGGATCCGCCGGTGCATCTGCGCCGGCCCGTCGAGCTTGCAGGAGAAGCGCCGGGCGAGGCACGGTTCACCGTCCTGCGCGTGCCGCCCCAGCACATGCCCGAAGGGCGGATTCAACTGTTGACGCATCATACCGAGGAGGCCGTCTGGCAGCCGCGCTGGCTCGACCATGACAATGGCGTGGTCTCGCTGCAGGCGGTTCTCGTCGTCGTCGCCGACCCCGAGGAGGCGGCCGAACGTTTCGGCCGCTTTGCCGGCCGTGTGCCCGAACGGCACGGAACGGGCCGCTGGCTAGTGCCGTTCGACCGCGGCTCGGTGGCGTTCATCGACGTGGACGCAATCGGGCGCCTGGCACCTTGGGCCGGCCAGCCGCCGTCAGTGCCGTGGATTGCCGGATATGGGCTCGGCAGCGTCGATCCCGGGCTGACGCGCAAGTGCTTCGCGGCAGCCGGCGTCCGGGGAGCGGAAAGCGCACCGGGGGAAGTGTCCTATCGGTTTCCGCCTGTGCTGGGAGGGTTCGCCACAGTGGTGCCACCGCCGGCCCTGCCTTCCTGGAGCCGTTGATCGGTGCGCGTCATCAGCTGCCAGGCGGCGATGGCGGCGAAAATAGCGATTCCGGTCATCGACGCCCAAAGGCTCGGATGCAGCAGACCGAACGCCGCCGGCAGCAGCATGATGCGCTCCAGCCAACCCAGGGGCCGGAACAGATACGCCTCCAGGATCACGTTGACGGCCAGGACGCCAAGCAGGGCCATGGCTGCAACGATGGCCGCATAGCCGAAGCTCGCATCGACGCCGAGGATTTCGGGATGGATGACGAACAGGAAGGGCAGGACAAAGCCCGGCAGTCCGAGGCGCACGGCGATAAAACTGGTGCGGAAGAAACGGCCCTCGGCGATCTTGGCGGCGACCAGGCAGCACACCGCAACCGGTGGGGTAATCGCCGAGATGTTGGCGAAGAACAGAACGAAAAAATGGGCAGCGATCAGAGGAACGCCAAGGGCAACCAGTGCCGGCGCCCCGAGCAACGCTACCAGGATGTAGGCCGCCGAAGTGGGCAGTCCGAGACCGAAAGCAAGACAGGCAAGCGCCGCAACGAATAGCAGCGGCCACAGCTCTCCGCGCGCCAGCTCCAGCATGAAGAATGACAGCTTCTGCGCGAAGCCCGTGACGGCAAGCACGTCGACAAGAACGCCGATGACGGCAACCACGATGCCAATCTGCGCCCCGCGAAGGGCGCCGTCATAGGTGGTGCGGCCCAGCAGGCGGAGGAGATTGTCGGCGATCGTGCCGAGACCGCGCCACGAGAACAGGATCTCGCGGGCCACGAACACCCCGAGCAGGATGCCCGTCGCCTCAACGGCGGTTCGGCCGGGCAGGTTGGTGGCGATCAGGACCCATACCAGGTAGGTGATGCCGATGAAGAAGTGGGTGTGCTTGAGGCAGGCTAGCCACAAGGGATCGCGGGCGGCGAACTCCTGCACCAGAACCTCATCGCTTGAAGCGTCGAGGTCCACTTTCACCGCCCGCAAGTGCACCGCCACCATCAGATACAGGTAGTAAATCAGCGCCGGGAAGATCGCTGCAGCGATGACCTCGACATAGGGAATGCCGGTCATGCCGACGATGAGGAAGGCCGCAAGACCCATCACCGGCGGCGTGATCTGGCCCCCGGTGGAGGCGACGGCCTCGACGGCTCCGGCAAACTCCGGCTTGAAGCCCACCCGTTTCATGAGCGGGATGGTGAGCGCGCCGGTGGAAGCCACGTTGGCAACGCTGGAGCCCGACACCATGCCCATGAAACCGGACGAGATGACGGCGATCTGGGCCGGTCCGGCGCGCGTGCGCCCGCCGATGCGATAGGCGACGTCCATGATGAAAGACACGCAGCCGGTTGCCTGCAAGGCGGCGGCGAACAGCATGAACGGAAAGATCATGCCGGCCGACAGTTCCGCCAGACTGCCCAGCAGGCCGCCGAAATAGGGAATCGAGGTGTAGCCGATGAGGCGCCGCAGGGAGAGGCCGCCGTGGTACAGCAGACCTTCAGGCATCAGGTGCCCGAAATAACCGTACAGCAGGCCCACCACAGCGATCAGGCTGACCACCCAGCCCCATTCGCGCATGGCCGCGTAAAGGGCGAGCCCGAGCAGCAGCGAAGCGACGATGAGGTCGTTTTGGTTAGGCAGGAAGGAACGCTGAGTCGTCAGCGCCCGATGCTCGGTGAAGACATACCAGATGACGTAGGCCGCCACGGCGGCGAGCGCCACGTGCAGCCAGCGTGCCGGCAGGCGGTGGGCAGCGGCGGCAAGCGTCAGCAGGATAATCAGTGCCGCGCCGCCGACATGCATGATCTTGAACTGCCCGGAAGGCAGCACGTAATAAATGACCTGAAGGACGTGGCCGGTGACGAAAGCAATCGCCACCACGCCGGTCAGCAGCGTCAGCCAAGGTTCGCCAGGACGTTCCGTGAAGTAGTCGGTAAGGCGTGTCGCGAGCCGCTGCATGTCCGGTCCCGAACCCGATCTGGGCCCCTTGGGGCACCGCCGCCGCCTTCCGTCACTTGGGTCCGGCGGCCGCGGCCGTGGCGGATCAGGCCGCTTCGATCATGTCGTCGGTCCAGACCCCTTTTTCCTTGAAGTAACGGGCTGCGCCCTTGTGGACCGGGAAACCCCGCACGAGATATTCAGCGCCGAATTCGAGGCCGATGTCTTCAAACTGAACGCCGAGCGCCAGAACCTCCTCGACATTGTCGAAGATCGCGGTCATGACGGTGTAGGCGATGTCCTCCTCGACGTTCGGCGAGGCGCCGAGCACGCCGGAAAACGACGCCGCAGCGGCATCTTCCTCCAGCGTATCGACATTGGCGGCAGGAATGATGCCGAGCGACATGCCGGGGTTGATCTCCTGGGCCCGCGCCATCACCTCCTCCGGGATGGGCAGCATGCGCACCGGTGTCGTTGCCACGAGTTCCGACAGGACCGGCGCCGGCCGGCCGTTGGTCAGGAGCGAGGGGATGCAGTCGACCGCCCGGCCGCGCAGCGCATCATAGGTCTCGCGCCACGAGCCATAAGTCCACTCGATGTCGTCGAGTATGCCGGCCGCCTCGAACAGCACGTTCCACATGGTGGCCGTCGAGCTGCCGGCCGGCGACGGCATGACGCGGCGGCCGCGCAGATCCTCCAGCGTCTGGATGTCGCTATCGGCGCGCACCATCGGTGTGCAGTTGAACAACGTATAGGCGAACATCTGGTGGACGGTGATCGGCTCCGGATAGGGATCGTGGCCCTGGGAAGCCGGAAGCCAATCGGTCGCGGTGGTTTGCCCGAACTGGATCACTCCCTCATGGAACAGCTGCATGTTCTCGGTGCCGCCGCTGGTCGCCATCGAGGCGTTGCTCAGGTTCGAGTGACGGTTCACCGTCGCGGCGAGCCCTTCCATGATGACGTAGCCGGTGGAGCCGATCGATGACGAACCCCACTGCAGAGCCCGTTGCGCATGCACGCTGCTGGTGCGGAACATCGTGGTTCCGGCTAGGCTGCTGGCCATCGCCAGACGGACTGCGTCGCGGCGCGACAGGTGCAAGATGTTGCGTCGGTTGCGGTTCATGACCTTTTCCCTTTTCTGCTTACAGTTAGAGCTGCTGCCTCAGGCGATCCATTCGGTAACGGGCGCGGCGGCCTCGTGCAGGGGTTGGACGACGATGTCGACCAGCGTCGGTCCTCCCTGTTCGATGGCTGCAGCCAGCGCTCCACGCAGGTTTGCGGGATCCTCTACTCGCCAGGACTTTACCCCGAACGCCTCGGCGATGCGAGCATGATCGCTGCGGGTGAAATCGACGGAAAAATAGCGCTGGCCGAAGCCGGAATCCTGGCCGGCCTTGATCCAGCCGAAGGCGCTGTTGGTCAGCACGATCAGCGTCACTGGTGCGCCGACCCGAGCCAGGGTTTCGAGCTCGCCGGCATTGAAGCCAAAGCTGCCGTCGCCCATCACGGCGACGCATTTGGCGTGCGGACGTGCATAATAGGCGCCGAGCACGCCCGGCAGCGAGTAGCCAAGAGCGCCGTGGGCGCGGTTTGAGATCACCCGCCCCCTGTGGTCGCTCAGCTCGTAATAGGCCGACAGATACGGGCACGGGGTGCCGGGGTCGGCGACCAGGATGGAGTCCTTGGGCAGCAGGTCGGCGAGTTCCCCCACCACGCGTTCCGGTCGGATCGGCGTCTCATCGGATCTGGCCAGTGCCCGAAAGCGCTCGAATTTTGCGTGTTTCGCTTTCGCGACCGCCTTGCGGGCATCCCCATTACGCACGCCGCTGTTGCTGGGGAGAGCCTCCAGGAGCTGGGCAAGCGCCAGCTTGGCGTCGCCGACGAGCGCGACGTCGGTGGGATAGTTTGCGCCGATCACCGAGGGATCGGCATCGATGTGGATGATGCGCTGCTGACCTGGGGCGGGATGGCGCCAGCGCTCGGTCGTCACCGATCCGGCCCTGCAGCCGACGAACACCACGACGTCGGCCTCGTCCAGCACCGAACGTGTCTCGGCTGAGCCGCCGTTCGAGCCGACGACACCGAGCGCCAGGGGATGGTCGTCCAGGATGGCCGCCTGTCCGCTGATCGAGGTAGCGACAACCGCCTCCAGCCTTTCGGCCAGCGCCGTCACCTCCTGGCGCGCGCCGGCGATGACCGGCCCGCCGCCGCACAGCAGCATCGGGCGCTTGGCGGCCAGCAGCAGTTGTGCGGCTCTGTCGACAGACCGGGGGCAGGGCCCCGAACGAGCCGCCGGAAACCGTCCGTATTCGGCATCGGCCCACACCTCGTCGCTGTCCACGACGTCCTTCTGAACGTCGAACGGCACCCCGAGATGGACCGCACCCGGCCGCCCGGTCGTCATCTTTCGGAAGCCACTGCGCACGGTTCGCGGCAATTCGGCGCTGCTGTCGATCACCTTGTTCCATTTGGTGACAGGCCGGAACAGCGCCTCCTGATCGAGTTCGGTGAGGGTATATCTACCGCGCGAGCCGACACCCACATCGGTGGTGATCGCCAGCATGGCGATCGAGGACTCGTTGGCCTCCACGACAGCCGGCAGAATGTAGGTGGCGCCGCCGCCGCTCGGCCCTTCGCAAACCCCGACCTTGCCCGACACGCGCCCATAAACATCCGCCATGTAGCCAGCCGAGCGCTCGTCGCGTGTCAGAACATGGCGCATGCCGTGATCGAGCCGGTAGAGGGCATCGTAGAACGGCAAACTGGTATCGCCACACAGTCCGAAGATCACCTCGACGCCATGCAATTGCAGCATGCGCACGAGCGCCTCGGCGCCGGACAGTTGGTTCATGACAGCTCCCGTTTTCTCTGCCGCCGTGGAGGTCCGCCAACGGATCTTTGGTGCCCTCCATGGCGTCAGGCTGGCATCTGTGCGTGCGGAAGATTATGCAGCACCGGGTCCGGGCGGCAACAGGAGAGTGGAGACAATGGCGAAGATCGAACGCGGCATGTTCACGGCCCGCCCGGAGATCAAGGGCACTTTCGGTGTCGCGACTTCAACGCATTGGTTGGCCTCCGCGACGGCCATGGGGGTGCTGGAGCGCGGCGGCAACGCCTTCGATGCGGCGGCGGCTGGCGGCTTCGTGCTCCAGGTCGTCGAGCCGCACCTCAACGGTCCGGGCGGCGAGGTGCCCATTCTCGTCTACGACCAGCGCGACGCCCGCATCGAGGTGATCTGCGGCCAGGGCGTGGTGCCTGCCGCGGCAACGCCGCAGCGCTTCCGGGATCTCGGCCTCGATCTCGTGCCCGCCACGGGGCTGCTGCCAGGCTGCGTGCCCGGCGCCTTCGGCGGCTGGCTGATGATGCTGCGCGATCATGGGACATGGGCCCTTGCCGACATTCTGGCCCCAGCGATTGCCTATGCCGAGCAGGGGTATCCTGTGGTGGCGCGGATCACCAATGCCATGGCCAGTGTGACGGCATTGTTCCGCAACGAGTGGCCGAGCTCCGCCGAGATCTATGCGGCGCGAAGCGATCTTCCGAAACCGGGCGACCTGTTTTGCAATCCCGCCTTGGCCGCCACCTACCGCCGCATAGTCGTCGAGGCGGAGGCGGTCGGCGGCGACCGCGAGCGTCAGATCGAGGCGGCTCGCCGATCATGGTACCAGGGCTTCGTGGCTGAGGCCGTCGATGGGTTCTACAGCACCGCCGAACTCATGGATTCGACTGGAGAGCGCCACAGCGGGCTCCTGAGCGGCGACGACATGGCCCGCTGGGAGGCGGCCCGCGAAGCCCCTCTGACCTTCGACTATCGCGGGCATACCGTGGCCAAATGCGGCCCCTGGAGCCAAGGGCCCGTCCTTCTGCAGCAACTGGCGTTGCTGCGAGGCTTTGCGCTCGATGACATGGCGCCTGCCGGTCCGGATTTCGTCCACATCGTGGTCGAGGCGGCAAAGCTCGCCTTCGCCGACCGAGAGGCCTGGTATGGCGATGCCGATGGCTTTGCCGTGCCGGTGAAGACCCTGTTGTCTGATGGGTACAATTCCGAGCGCCGGACGCTGATCGGCGATGCCGCCTCAGCAGAGCTCAGGCCGGGCCATCCGGACGGGCGTTCGCCTCGGCTACCTCACTACGGTATCGCCGGTCCCGACAGCATGAGCGTCTCGGCGCTCCTCGGGGTCGGCGAGCCAACTGTGGCGCGCAACGGCGAGCCGGTTGCCGAGGCGGCCGGCGTGATGCGCGGCGACACCTGTCACATCGACGTCATCGATCGTCACGGCAACATGGTTGCAGCCACCCCGAGCGGCGGATGGTTCCAGTCGAGCCCGGTGGTCCCCGGGCTCGGATTCTCCCTGTCGACGCGCACCCAGATGTGCTGGGTGGAGGACGGCCTCGCCAGCACGCTCACCCCCGGCCGCCGGCCGCGCTCGACCTTGAGCCCGTCGATGGCGCTCAGGGACGGTGAGCCGTATCTCGCCTGGGGCACGCCGGGCGGCGATCAGCAGGACCAGTGGTCGCTCTTGCTGTTCCTGCGTCATGTCCATCACGGCCTGAATCTGCAGGAGGCCATCGAGGTGCCGGCGTTCCACTCCGAACACTGGCCGAGTTCGTTCTGGCCCCGCGAGGGGCGCCCCAACGTGCTGCTGCTCGAAGGGCAGTTCGAGCGCGATACGATCCGCGATCTGAAGCGGCGAGGGCACGACGTGATCGTTGGTGAGCCGTGGTCGGAGGGCCGATTGTCGGCTTGTTCCCGGGAGCTGCGTGACGGAACCGTGTACCTGCGGGCCGGCGCCAACCCCCGCGGCATGCAGGGCTACGCGGTCGGCCGCTGATCAAGCGTCTGGCGCTCGCACGGCTTGACGGGCTTGCCCAGATAGGAGTTGATGCGGCCCGCCACGGTCATTACAGATGCGGTCGGGCAGGCACGCGACCTTTTGCGGTCCATGGCCGAGGTGCAATGGAACGTCGAAATCTTTCGGCCGCCTGGGGATGCAAACAATGGCGCGATTGGTGTTCTTCGGCGGTGTCCTTGCCCTCATCGTCCTCATCCTCGTCTGGGACGACGAAACGATGGGGGCAAGAGTGGCCAAGGGAGCCTCGATCGCCTATCTTGTTATTGCGCTCGTCCTGTTGGTCGTCGGGCTGACGGTTCACTGGGAATGATATTGGCCGTCCTGCTCGGCTCTGCTCCCGTAGCTCAATCGGATAGAGCGTCGGGCTTCGAACCCGAAGGTTGCACGTTCAAGTCGTGCCGGGAGCACCAGTTTCTCCAGCATTGCCTGCGCCTGTTGCGCGGCACCGCAGTCTCGAAAAAGGGCTGGCAAACGCGCCAGCCCTTTTTCCATGGCTCAGTGGTTCGGTGATCAGCGCTTGGAGAACTGGAAGCTCTTGCGCGCCTTGGCTCGGCCGTATTTCTTGCGCTCCACCACGCGTGGGTCGCGGGTCAAATATCCGCCTTTCTTGAGCACCGGACGAAGCTCCGGCTCGAAGTTGATCAGGGCCCGCGAGATGCCATGGCGCACGGCACCCGCCTGGCCGGAAAGGCCGCCGCCGGAGACCGTGCACACCACGTCGATCTCGTCGCTGCGGGACACTGCGTTGAGCGGCTGCTGAATGATCATGCGCAGCGTCGGACGAGCGAAATAGGTCTCGATATCGCGATCGTTGACGGTGACGCGGCCATGGCCGCGCAGGATCCATACCCGGGCGACGGCGTCCTTGCGCTTGCCGGTCGCATAGGCACGTCCCTTCGAGTCGACCTTGCGCACAGGCGCTGCCGCCTGCTCGGCCACGCCCATAGCCGTTCCCAGGTTCTCAAGTGTTGTCTGCTCTGCCATGACGTCAGCCTCTCAAGGTGTTCTTTATGTTGCGCGACGCCACGTCGAGGACGTCCGGCGCCTGGGCCTCGTGGGGATGCTCCGGGCCGTTATAGATGCGCAGATTCTTCAGTTGCCGGCGCGCCAGCGGTCCGCCGGGCATCATCCGCGTGACCGCTGCCTCGAGCACGCGCTCGGGAAACCTGCCGTCGAGAATCTGGTGTGCCTTGCGCTGCTTGATGCCCCCGGGATAGCCCGTGTGGCGATAATAGACCTTGTTCTGGCGCTTGTTGCCGGTGAATACGACCTTGTCGGCGTTGACCACGATGACATTGTCGCCGGTGTCAATGTGCGGCGTGAAGATCGGCCTGTGCTTGCCGCGAAGCCGCGTGGCGATGACCGCCGCAAGCCGGCCAACCACCAGCCCCTCGGCGTCGATCACCACCCATTTCTTGTCGACCTCGCTCGGCCGGGCGGAATAGGTTTTCATCGGTCGTCCTGTTCAAATGGAGATGTCGTGTCCACTGACGCGGGCGGCCATCTACGCCATCCGCCGCCCGACGTCAACCCCGGCGGGGTGAAAAACCGTTGAAATGCCCGCATTTAGTTGAGCGGTAATATATTACCAATAGTTCAGGCATCGCTGCTCCCGGCCATGAAATAGGTGGCCTCGGCGTGAGCGACCAGCCGGCCATCGGCGGTGAAGATGCGGCAGTCGGCAACTGTGAGCGTCCGGCCGTGCTTCAATAGCTCGGCCTCGCACACGACATCCTCCAAGCCGGCCTTGCGCAGGAAGCTGATCTGCAGGCCGGTGGTGACGGTGAGCCGGGCCGAGGCCCCGTGATGGGCGAGCAGCAGCACGTAGGTGGTGAAGTCGACGAGTCCCATGAGAGCAGGGCCGGAAACGGAACCGCCGGGCCGCAGATGGTCCGTTGTGACGGCAAGCCGAACCGTGGCCCGTCGCGGCTCAAGCCGCTCGACCTGGTAGCCCGCTGCGAGCACCTGGGGGAATTCCCGCTCCAAGAACTCCCACACTTCGCCGGCCGTCCATTTCAGCTCGCGTTTCAGCATTCGCCTGCTCTCGCCCGGGCTCTATCGTACGCATGCCGGGTTCCATATATGATGGACTTCGAGGATCGGAGCAAAGTCTGATGAACCGCCTGTCGGCAATGGCAATCGCTGCGTGTATAACCGGCTGGGGCGTCTTGGCCGCAAGCGTGGAGCCGGCTTGGCCGTCATCCAAGGACCAGTCGCGGATTGTCACGGGAGACTATGGCTCCACGCCCGATCCCGGGCCCCGTGGCGAAAAGTCCGATCTCGGCGTCGCCGTTCCCGAGAGGGCGGACAGCTACGACAAGCAGGATTACACGATGCCGTCCGAAGCCCTGGGCATCGAGGACATTTCGGACGTCGACACGGTCGAACTGACCGTCGATAGCGCCAAGCGGGCGCTCGATGCCTTCGCCGAGGTGCGTGACAAGTACACCGGTGAGGGGCTTGAGAACTACAACTCGCTGGAGCAGTTCGTCCAGGCGACCGAGGCCGGCAAGCGCCTGGAGGCGGACGTCATGGCGCACGGCTTCTCCGACATTACCGAGTGGAACGTGGCGATCATGGCGGTCGGATTTGCCTACAGCGCCATCATCTACGACTACGAGGCCGACCTGCACCAGCAGATCGAGGATGTTCGCAACGATCCTGAGATCGACGAGGAGCTGCGCGCCAGGCTGATTGCCGGTCTCACTGCGCTGATGCCGTCGCATAACAACAGGGTCGTATTGCTGGCGCTGTTCGACGATCCGATATATCGCGATAAGCTGAAGCTTCTCCAGGAAGAGGAGTGACGCCGCCCGTCGACCGGATTGCACGGGCGCGCAAGGGAGCAGTGAAAATGCCCAGCACCGCCGCCGTCGCCGACATTGCGCCCGATATTCTGCTCACGCACCGGGAATCCGGCATCTTGCGGTTGACGATGAACCGGCCGGCCCAGCGCAACGCCCTGAGCGAAGCGCTGCTGGCAGCGCTCATGAGCGCAATCGATGAGGCAGCCGCCGATCCGTCGGTGCGGGTCGTCATCATCGGCGCCAATGGGCCTGCCTTCTGCGGCGGGCATGACCTCAAGGAGATTGCCGCCCGACGCGCCGATGGCGATGGCGGCCGCAGCTATTTCGAATGGCTCATGAAGACCTGCTCGGCTGTCATGCAGGCGATCGTCACATGCCCCAAGCCGGTGATTGCCCAGGTCCAGGGCCAGGCCTTCGCGGCAGGATGCCAGCTGGTTGCAAGCTGCGATCTTGCGCTGGCGTCCCAGTCGGCCCGCTTCGCCGTGCCTGGCATCGACATCGGGCTGTTCTGCTCCACCCCGATGGTGGCGCTGTCGCGCAATGTCGGCGCCAAGGCCGCCATGGCGATGCTGCTCACCGGCGAGGCCGTCGAGGCCCACGAGGCTGCGCGGCTTGGGCTTGTCAACCGCGCCGTTGCTGACGAGGCGCTCGAACGCGAGACCCTGGTGCTGGCCCGGGTGATCGCGGCCAAATCGGCTGCGGTGGTCAAGACCGGCAAGCGCGCCTTCTATGCCCAGGCCGAGATGCCGCTGGCGGAGGCCTATGACTATTGCTCCCGCGTCATGGTGGAGAACCTGCTCTACCGGGATGCAGAAGAGGGCATCGATGCCTTCATCGACAAGCGCAAGCCCAGATGGGAGGACCGCTGAGCGATGCCGCTTCAGCGAAACGAGCAGCGCCGATGAGGCCGCGGATCAAGGTCCTGACGCTGGGCGTGAGCGACCTGGACAGATCGCTTGGCTTCTACCGTGACGGCCTCGGTCTACCCACAGACGGGATCATCGGTCAGGAGTTCGAGGACGGCGCCGTGGTCTTTTTCAACATGAACGACGATCTGATCCTGGCGCTTTATCCAACGGCCTCGCTTGCCAAGGATGCAGGGATCGATGCGACCCGCTCCAGGCTCGGCGCGGTGTCCATCGGCCATGTCGTCAATTCACGCCAAGAGGTCGATGCGGTCATGGACCAGGCCGCCCAGGCCGGCGCCGTCATCACCGATCCGGCGCGTGAGCGCTTCTGGGGCGGATATTCCGGCTACTTCAACGATCCCGACGGGCATCTGTGGGAGGTCGCCTGGAACCCGCAATGGGCGGTGCCGGAATGAGCGTCAGGCGGCTGCGGCTCGCAACATGAACCACGACAGCTATCCCGAGAGCTATATCCGCTCGATCCTCGAGGAGGTGGCTACGGTGGCCCTGGTGGGGGCTTCGGCCAACCCGGTGCGACCGTCCTTCTTCGTGCTCAAGTACCTCATCGACAAGGGTTACCGGGTGTTTCCGGTCAATCCGGGCTTGGCCGGCAAGGAGATCCTCGGCCGCCCGGTTTATGCCACGCTCACCGCCGTCCCCGAGCCCATCGACATGGTCGACGTGTTTCGCGGCTCTGACGCGGTGCCGGGGATCGTGGCGGAGGCGCTGGCGCTCGATCCGATCCCCAAGGTCATTTGGATGCAGCTTGGCATACGCCACGACGAGGGTGCCGCTATAGCCGAGGAGGCCGGCCTGAAAGTGGTCATGAACCGTTGCCCGAAGATGGAATACGGCAAGCTTTCCGGCGAGTGGGGCTGGATCGGCGGGTATTCCGGCTCGCTGTCGTCGCAGCGCCAGCGGCTGCACGCGTCCGGCAAGATGCAGAGCCTCGGGATCACCCCGACCCGACGGTGAGCATTCCTCACATGCCCTCGCGGCCATGGGCCGCGTCGAAGTCGATGACCGGCCCCACAGGGACAATGCCGTTCGGGTTCACGCTGCGGTGGCTCATGTAATAGTGCCGCTTGATGTGGTCGAAATGCACGGTCTTGGCGACGCCTCGCCTCTGGTAGATGTCGCGCGTAAACGACCATAGATGTGGGTAATCCACCAGCCGCCTGATATTGCACTTGAAGTGAC
Source organism: uncultured Rhizobiaceae bacterium (assembly GCA_964461545.1). GTDB lineage: Bacteria > Pseudomonadota > Alphaproteobacteria > Rhizobiales > Aestuariivirgaceae > CAYWVA01. Next base: position 20,721 of record CAYWVA010000011.1, read on the forward strand.
CGTGATAGACCGGATCGAAGCGCACAAGGGTGGTGAACAGGCGGATGTCGGCCTCGGTGAAGCGCTCCCCGGCGACATGGCGCTGCCGTGATAGCCGGGCTTCGAGCCAGTCCAGGGTCTCGAACAGCGGCACGACCGCTTCCTCATGAGCCTCCTGCCGGGTGGCGAACCCCGACTTGTAGACGCCGTTGTTCACCGTCTCGTAGACGCGGTCGTTGACCGCGTCAATTTGGCTTCGCAGGGCCTCGGGATAGTAGTCGCCGGGCGCTGCCCCGAGACCGTCGAAGGCAGAATTGAACATGCGGATGATTTCGGCCGACTCGTTGTTGACGATGGTGGCCGATGTCTTGTCCCAAAGCACCGGCACGGTAACGCGCCCGGTGTAGTCGGGAGTGGCGGCAGCATAAATCTCATGCAGGTGCCGGGCGCCGAAGACGGGGTCGCCGATCACCCCTTCGCCCGGCTCGAAGCTCCAGCCATCCTCGCCCATCAGCCAGTGGACGACCGAAATCGACACCATGTCCTGAAGGCCCTTGAGGGCGCGCATGATGAGGGTGCGGTGGGCCCACGGGCAGGCGTATGAGACATAGAGGTGATAGCGCCCGGGGGCGGCGGCAAATCCGCCGTCGCCCCTTGGTCCGGGGCGACCGTCGGACGTCACCCAGTTGCGAAAAGCGCTCTCGGTGCGCCGGAACCGGCCGCTGTGGTCGCACAGACGGTCTTCGGTGCGCCATTTACCTTCGACGAGCATTCCCATGTGCTGCGCGCTCCATACTGCTTCAGCCGTGCCGCCTCGGGCGGGACTTGAGGCGAAGTTCCCGCAGTTCCTCGCGCTGCCTGGCCCAGGTGCGCATGAGTTGGTCCTTGCCGGCGAGATATTGAGGCGGGCAGTACAGGGGCTCAAAGCCGTATTGCGCTGCGGCATCGAGGGTGAAGCTCGGGCTGGCCAGATGTGGCCGGGCGAGGGCGACGAGGTCGGCCCGGCCGGCGGCCAGAATCGTGTTGGCCTGATCGGCGGTGGTAATGTTGCCGACGCACATGGTGGCGATGCCGGTCGAATTGCGGATCTGGTCGGAAAACGGCGTCTGGAACATGCGGCCGAACACCGGCGCGGAATCGTGCACGGTCTGGCCGGTGGACACGTCAATGAGGTCGGCGCCATGCTCGGCGAAGGCCTCCGCGATCACCACCGAGTCCTCGCCCGTGATGCCGCCGTCCTTCCAGTCGGTGGCCGAGATGCGCACCGACATCGGCTTGTGCTTGGGCCAGGCATCGCGCAGGGCGTCAAATACCTGAAGCGGGAAGCGCAGCCGGTTCTCCAGGCTGCCGCCATATTCGTCGCGGCGGATGTTGGTCAGCGGCGAGATGAAGCTCGCCAGCAGATAGCCGTGGGCGCAGTGCAGCTCGAGCATGTCGAAGCCGGCCCGCTCGCCGCGCTCGGCATTGGCCACGAAGGCCTCGATCACCTCGTCCATGTCGGCGCGAGTGAGTTCGCGCGGCACCTGGCTGTGGGGGAAATAGGGCAGGGGCGAGGCCGACACGATCGGCCAGCCGCCCTCCTCGAGCGGCTCGTCCATGCCCTCCCACATGAGCTTGGTTGCGCCTTTTCGTCCGGCATGGCCGAGCTGCAGGCAGATTTTGGCTCGCGAATTGGCGTGGACGAAGTCGACGATGCGCTTCCACTGTGCCTCGTGGGCATCGCCATACATGCCGGTGCAGCCATGCGAAATGCGGGCCTCCGGTGTCACGCAGGTCATTTCGGTGAACAACAGCCCGGCGCCGCCGACGGCGCGGGCGCCGTAATGCATGAGGTGCCAGTCATGGGGCACGCCGTCGACCGCCGAATACATGCACATGGGCGACACCACCAGCCGGTTCTCAAGCTTCACATCGCGCAGGGCGATCGGCTGGAAAACCGGGGGCGCGCCGCGGTTGGGCTCGAGCCTTCGCGCCTTGACCTGACCTTCGAACATGGCGGCGGCCTTGGCGACGAAGTCGGGGGCGCGCAGCTCCAGATTGTCCCAGGTGATGGCTTTCGAGCGCGTCATGAGGCCGAAGGCGAACTGCACCGGGTCCATGTTCCAGAACCGGTCGACGTGCTCGAACCACACCAGCGAGACGTCGGCGGCATGCTGGGTCCGCTCCACCTCATCGCGCCGCCCCTGCTCGAAATCGTTCAGGGCGTCAGAAACCTTCGGGTATTTCCTGAAACTCTCATAGAGGCTGATGGCATCCTCGATGGCGAGCTTGGTGCCCGACCCGATGGAGAAATGCGCCGTCGCCTTGGCATCGCCGAGCAGCACGACATTGTCCTTCACCCAGCGCTGGGTGCGGATCATCGGGAAGTTACGCCACATGGAGCGGTTGGTGATCAGACGGTGGCCGTCGAGCGCCTGTGCAAAGACTTCTGCCATGCGGGCGGCTGAGCACGCCTCGTCGAGTTTGCCCAGGCCGGCGCGCTCGAACGTGTCGGCCTGGCACTCAAAGATCCATGTCGAGGCGTCCTTGGCGTACTGATAGGCATGGGCGATGAACATGCCGTGCTCGGTCTCTTCGAAGAAGAACGAGAAGGCGTCGAGGGGCCGCGTCGAGCCCATCCAGGCGAACTTGTTGGGCCGCAGGTCGAGTTGCGGTTGGAAATGATCGGCGAAGCGCTCGCGCACGGCGCTGTTGATGCCGTCGGCCGCCACGATCAGGTCGCTCGCCGGCAGGTCGTCGAGCGAGTGCACTTCACTTTCGAAATGCAGCCGCACGCCAAGCTCGCGGGCGCGTTCGTGCATCAGCATCAACAGCGCCCGGCGCGAGCAGCCGCAAAAGCCGTTGCCGCCGATGCGCTGAACATCGCCCTTGCGGTGGACCTCGATGTTGTCCCAGTAGGCGAAGGTGGCGGCGAGCCTGCGGTAGCTGTCGTCATCATAGGCCTGGAAGGTGTCCAGTGCCTCGTCGGAGAACACCACGCCGAAGCCAAAGGTGTCGTCGGCGCGGTTGCGCTCGTAGACGTCGATCACCGCTTGCGGGTCGGCCTTCTGCATCAAAATGGAAAAGTACAGTCCGGCCGGTCCGCCGCCGATGATCGAAATCCGCATTGCGAGCCCCTTGGGGTTGCGTGGAAATTATTTTAAGTATAAAATATTGAAACTGCAAGGGCTCGCAAACGCTGAGGCATGCCATGGGTGACGGCAAGGGCGTCGGGGAGTTCGCCGGTTCGCATGCGCTCATCACCGGAGCCGGCAGCGGCATCGGCTCAGCCATCGCCATGGCGCTGGCCCAAGCCGGGGCAAAGGTGACGCTGGTGGGCCGCAACCCGGCCAAGCTTCAGGCCGTGTGCTCGGCGCTCGGTGCCGGCTATCCGGTGGTCGCCGACGTTACCGTGGAGGACGAGATCACCCGCGCCATCGATCAGGCGACCCTTGCCAATGGCCCGCTCGACATCCTCATCAACAATGCCGGCGCGGTCACCAGCACCCCCTTCACCAAGACCACCAGCAAGGTCTGGCACGATACCCTGGCGGTCAATCTCACCGGTGCGTTCTATGGTTGCCGCCACATCCTGGACGCCATGATGGCCCGACGCCGGGGCCGCATCGTCAACATCGCCAGCACCGCCGGACTCAAGGGCTACCCGTACGTCGCCGCCTATTGTGCCGCCAAGCATGCCATCGTCGGCCTCACCCGGGCCTTGGCGCTCGAGACGGCGGGGCACGGCATCACTGTCAATGCCGTCTGCCCCGGATATACCGACACGCCGCTGGTTTCCCGCAGCGCGGAGCGCATTGCCGCCAGGACCGGACGTCAGGCGCACGATGTGAAGGAAGCGCTGGCTGAAGCCAGCCCGCTCAAGCGCCTGATCGAGCCCAAGGAAGTGGCCGACACAGTCATGTGGCTGTGCCGGCCCGGGGCCGCCGCGATCACCGGCCAGTGCATCGTCATCGGCGGAGAAGTGATGTGATGGATCAGAAGGCCCCGACCATTCCGCTCGATGCCGAGACCAAGGCGGCCGAGCGCCCGGTCGACCACAAAGCCGAGCTC
>CAYWVA010000012.1:0-24327 GCA_964461545.1 uncultured Rhizobiaceae bacterium
CGTGAGAACTTGGCGGAGTCCCCAGTCTGGTCCATCGGCGAGTAGGCGGCGCCGGCGAGCTTGTCCTTGACTGTCCCCAGAGCGGGTTCAATCTCCACCAGGCGCTGGCGATCCACGACCTCGATCTTGAGGCCGTGCTCGGCGAGCAGGCGCATGTGCGCCGCCCCGTGATCGAGGCTTGCCTGGGACCGGTAGAAATAGAGGATGCCGTTCTTTCGCGACTGATAGTCGATGCCGGTGCGGGCCTCGAGCGCATTAATGCAGTCGCGGGAATAAAGCGCGATGCGAAGCTTCCTCAGCGTGTTGACACGGGCGCGGGCCGGCGTGCACTGGAGCAGGAACTTCCATGTCCAGGCAAGGAAGGCGGGATCGAGGCTCGGGCGCATCGAGATGCCGAGGTCGCGCCGGTACAACGACTTGATGAACATCCTGAGCGCGTCGGGCGAGGCCCAGGCGTAGGAGTCTCCAGGCGACACCAGGCCGGCATTGCCGAAGCTCGTCTCGCTCGCCGCTTGCCCGTTGCGATCGATCACCGTCACCTGATGACCGTCCTCGGCGAGATAATAGGCGGTGGCAATGCCGACGACGCCGCCGCCAAGCACGATAACATTCACCGCCTAACCCCTTCCGAGATGGTCAGGTGCTTGACGCCAAGGAAGGCGTGCAAGCCCCAGGGCCCGAGCTCGCGGCCGATGCCCGATGCCTTGAACCCTCCCCATGCGGCGTGCGGGAAGATCACCTGCGCGCTGTTGATCCAGATATGCCCGGCATCGATGTCAGCGGCAACCCGCTCGGCCCGCTCGAGGTCGCCGCTGACCACCGTGGCGACAAGTCCGAAGCGGCTATCGTTGGCAAGCTCGATCGCCTCGGCCTCGTCGGCGAAGGTGCGCGTGACTAGCACCGGTCCGAAAATCTCCTCGCGCCACACAGCGTTGTCGCGCGGCACATCGGCGTAAATAGTGGGGGCCGCGAAAAAGCCGCGCAAACCGAGGCCGGTTCCCCCGGTCAGGCAGTCAAGGCGATCCGCCTTGGCCTGCTCGAAGGTCTTGAGGGTCTTGTCGTATTGCGGCCCGGTGGTCAGCGGCCCCATGCGGCTGACGGGATCCATGGGCGAACCCACCTGAAGCGCCTTCGTCTTCGCGACGAGGCGGTCGAGGACGGCTGCGGCGGCACGCCGCTCCACGATTAGTCTTGACGTCGCCGAGCACATCTGGCCGCAGTTATAGAAGATGCCGTTCATGACGGTGTCCACTGCTGCCTCAATGTCGGCGTCGGCGAACACGACGATCGGCGACTTGCCGCCGAGCTCCAGCGCGACCGGCACGCAGTCGCGCGCCGCGGCCGCCATCACCCGGGAACCGACGGCGTTGCTGCCGGTAAACGAAAGCTTGGCCAGGCGGGCATCGGCGGTGAGCGCGGCGCCGGCGGCAGCGCCGCCGGTCACGATGTTGAGGACGCCAGCGGGCAGGCCGATGGCGTGGGCGATGTCACCATATGCCAGCTCGATGAGCGGAGTATATTCGGAGGTCTTGAGCACCACCGTACAGCCGGCGGCAAGGGCCGGGGCGATCTTCCAGGCGCTGGTCACCAGGGGAAAGTTCCACGGCACGATCATGCCGACCGGGCCCACCGGCTCGTAGCGCGTATTGCCGCGGTAATTGGAGTCCGGCAGCGACACCGGCTCGCCCTGCCGGGCGTCGAGTTGCTGCGACAAATCGGCATAGTAGCGAAAGGTCGCCATGGCGTCGGCCACGTCGGTTTCCGCTTCGGCGCGCGGCTTGCCGTTGTTGAGCATCTGCAGCCCGATCAGCGCTTCGCTGCGGACTTCGAGGCCGTCGGCGAAACCGATCAGCAGCCGGCTGCGCGTGGCCCCGCTGGTCCGACGCCATTGCGGAAAGGCGTCGCGGGCCGCCGCGACGGCCGCTGTCACGTCGCTGGGCCCCGCGCCGGCGATCTCGGTCAAGGGCTCACCCTTCGACGGATCGATCACGGTCAGAGTGTGCGGCTCGCCAGGGGCGCACCATTGCCCGCCGACGAACAGGCTGTTTGGCCGGTCGATCAGCGCCGCCAAGGTCATGTGCCTGCACCTACCACTTGAGGGCGTCGGCCTCGTCAATCTCGATGACGGTCGGGCCGGGTCTCACATTAGCCTCGCGCAGCAGGCCCGACAGCTCCTCGAGGCTCTTGGCGCGCGCCGCCCCGCAGCCGAAGCCGTGGGCGATAGTCAGGAAGTCCGGCGTGTAGATATCGACGCCAATTTGCGGGATGCCGCGCGCCGCCATGTAGCGCTTGATCTCGCAATAGCCGCGGTTGTTCCATACCAGGATCGGCAGCGGCAGGGCGAGCTCAACGGCAGTCGCCAGCTCGCCAATGGTGAACTGCAGCCCGCCGTCGCCGATGACCGCCACAACGGGGCGCTCGCGCTCAGCCAGCTTGGCGCCGAGGGCCGCCGGCAGGGCGTATCCGAGGGTGCCGTAGCCGGTGCTCGAATTGAAGTATGAGCGGGCAAGCTCGGGCTCGTAGAACAGGTTGGCGCTGTAGATGGGCTGGGTCGAATCGCCTACCACGATGACATTCGGCAGCGCTGCCTGGACGGTATCAAGGAAGCGCTTGTGGATGCGCTGGCTGGCATCGAGCAGGTTGTGCAGGCGCTCTGTGAGGGTGTGTGCCCGCGTCGCCCCGTCGGCGCTGGGTGTGAATCCCCCCAGCAGATCGGCCAGCGCCGCCAGTGCCGTGGCGGCATCGCTGACGATGGCAATGTCCGGGAGTCGGTTGCGAGTGAGCTGCTCGGCCTCGATATCGATGCGGATGAGCTTGCCGCCGAGCTTTGGACGGCCGTCGAAGAGCAGCGTGTCGGTCTCGCCGAGTTCGGTGCCAACGGCGAGGACGACATCGGCAGCGGCAAGCTCCTCGATCACCGGCAGCTGCGGCAGGGTCGAGCCCAGGCTCAAGGGGTGGCGGGGCGGCAGAATGCCCTTGGCGTTGATGGTGAGGACGACGGGCGCCCCCAGCCGCTCGACCAGCCGTCGCGCCTCAACGCTTGCGTCCTTGGCGCCGCCGCCAAGCCAGACGAGCGGGCGCCGGGCTTGGCGGAGCAGGTCAGCGGCGGCAGCGATGGCCTCCCCGTCGGGGCCCGGGCGGCTGGGACATGCAGCAGGGCGGCGGCCGACATGATCGGCTTTGGCCGTGATGACGTCGAGCGGCAGCTCAATGTGGACAGGCCGGGGCCTGGCGCTGCGGAAGACCGCAAAGGCGCGGCCCAGCACGCTGGGAAGCTCATCGGGGCGAAGCAGTGTATGGCTGAAGGCGGTGAGACCGGCCATCAGGTTGCGCTGCGACGGCAATTCGTGCAGCCGTCCCTCGCCCAGACCGAGCTCGAAGCTGTGATTGACGCTCGAAATCACCAGGATAGGGACCGAATCGGCATAAGCTTGGCCGAGGGGCGTGGCGATGTTGGTCAGTCCGGGGCCGGTGATGATGAAGCAGGCGGCCGGGCGGCCGGAGGCGCGGGCATAGCCATCGGCCATGAAACCGGCGCCCTGCTCATGGCGCGGCGTGATGTGCGCCAGCCCCGAATTGGGCATGCCGCGATAGAGCTCGACCGTGTGCACTCCGGGAATACCGAATACGGTATCGATGCCCTGGGCCGCCAAGAGCTCGACCAAAACCTCGCCGCAGGTCGCCACCGTTGTTCTCCTCGCCGTCTTACGTTCTGACGCCCGGCAGCACGCACAGCATCTCATAGAGCAGATTGGCGCCGATCAGGGCGGTGTTGCCGCTCGGGTCATAGGGCGGCGACACCTCGACGAGGTCACCGCCGACCAGGTTGAGGCCGCGGCAGCCGCGCACGATCTCCAGCGCCTGCCAGGTCGTCAGCCCAGCGATCTCGACGGTTCCGGTGCCAGGCGCAAAGGCCGGATCAAGGCTGTCGATGTCGAAAGTGAGATAGGCCGGATGAGAGCCGATGACGGCGCGCACCTTTTCCATCAGGGGCGCAAGCGAACGGTTCCAGCACTCTTCGGCGGTGACCACCACGAAGCCCTGCTGGCGCGGCCAGTCGAAGTCCTCCGCCGAGTAGCCCGAGCCCCGCAGGCCGATCTGAAACACCTTGTCGGTGACCAGCAATCCCTCCTCGACGGCGCGCCGGAACGGCGTGCCATGGGCGATCTTTTCGCCGAACATCTCGTCGTTGATGTCGGCATGAGCGTCGACGTGAACGAGCGCCACCGGCCCATGTTTCTTGGCCATGGCGCGCAGGATAGGCAGGGTCAGGGTGTGGTCGCCGCCGAGGGTTAGGGGCGTGCAATCATGGCTGAGGATGTCATCGAAGCCCTTCTCGATGATGCCGACGGACTTCTTGAGGTCGAAGGTGTTGATGGCGATGTCGCCGATATCGGCAACGCTCAACGATTCGAACGGGGCGGCCCGCGTCGCCATGTTGTAGGGCCGCAGCATGCACGATTCGGCGCGGATCTGGCGCGGCCCGTGGCGGGTGCCGGAACGGTTTGACGTGCCGATGTCCATGGGCACCCCGACAAAGCAGGCATCGAGGCCTTGCGCCGAGCCGTGCTGGGGCAGCCGCATCATGGTCGCAGGACCGGCGAAGCGCGGCATGTCGTTGCCGCCGAGCGGCTGGTGAAAAACCTTGTCCATTCCCTGCTCCCGAGCCCGCACCGAGGGTCAAGTGTCGCGCGGTGACCAGGCGCCGAGCAGCTTCGGCAGGTCGCCGAACCGGGCGATGGCGCCATAGACCGCAAAACCGACGACCACGAACAGCACCGACACCGAGGCCATCACCGGCGTGTAGCCATAGCGCAGGCTGTTGAAGATCTTGATCGGCAGGGTCTCCACCGTGAGCCCCGAGACCATGAAGGCGACGATGTATTCGTTGAGGCTCAACACGAAGGCGAAGGCATACCCCGAGATGAGATAGGGCCGCACCAGGGGCAGGATGACAGTGCGAAACACCGTGCGGTCGTTGGCGCCCATGGTCGTCGCGGCTTCGATGATCTGCCGATCGATGGCCTGCAGCCCCAGGCTGATGGTGACCAACGGCAGGGTCGTAAAGAAGATGGCGTGCGAAATGAACGTCGTCGTGATGCTGCCGTAGATCGGCGTGTTGGTCCAGAAGACCAGGAAACCGAGGGCGGTGATGACCGGCGGCAGCATGAACGGCGCCACACCGAGGGCAAACAGCGCCGGAGCATAGCGGACCCGATAGCGCCACGTGAAATAGGCGAGAGGAAAAGCGATCGACACCGCAATCGCGGCCGCCAGCACGGCAACGATCAGGCTGTTGCCGATGGCGCTCTGCCAGTCGGCCTGCATGAACATCTCGACGTACCATTGCAGCGACACGCCACGCGGCGGAAACAGCAGCTGGCGCTGGGCATTCAACGACACTCCGGCAACGACCACGAGCGGCGCGGCGATGAACACCACGATGATCGCCATGAACAATCTGCGGCCCAACTGAGTCCCCAGGCGGGAGCCCAGCATGCGGCCCCGCAGATACCCGGCTCGCTCCAGCCGGTGCGCCACCTGGTGACCGGTTTCGCTCATTGCGCCAGCCTCCTGGTTTGGCCGAGCATCAGCGTCAGTCCGACAAGGAACAGGCTCAGCATCATGAGAACGATCGCCATGGCGGCCGCAAAAGGCATGTTCGACTGATAGATCGCCTGGTCGGTGATCAGCACCGACAGGGTCCAGTGCTCGGGCCTGCCGAGATACAAGGGCAGCACATAGGCCCCGAGATTGAACACGAACAGCATGATGATGGCCGACAGGATCGAGGCCTTCATCACCGGAACCACGACGGTGAAGAAGGTGCGCAGCGGCGAGGCGCCGAGCATGCGCGAGGCCTCAGGCAGCTCCGGATCGAGCCGGGACAGCGCCGGATAAAGGATCAGCACCGTGTAAGGGAAGCCGAGATAGCACAGGCCGATGAGCAGGGCCCAGAAGCTCGGCGTCCAGGCCCGCGGCGCCTCGATCAGCCCCAACAAGGAGAGGATGTTGGAAACCCCGGCGGTCGAAGACAGCAGAGTTGACCAGGTAAAGCCGATGATGACTTCCGACAGCGACAGCACCGCCAGGATGAACACCAGATAGTACACCTGGATGCGCCGACGCGAACGCGTCAGGAAGTAGGTGAAGGGAAAGGCCACCGAGACCACTATCACCGCGGCAAGGCCCGACAGCCAGATCGAGAACATAAACGATCTGGTGAAGAACGGAGTGGCGAGCCGCAGGTAGTTCGCAAACTCGAAGGCCGGGCGATAGAACACCGCCGGGTCGCGGTGGAAGAAGCTCATCGCCACCATGATGGCGAACGGCACGACGAAGAAGATGCCGAGCATGAGCGCCGGATAGATCACGGTGACGTATTCCCGCAGATGCTGCGGCGGACGCGGCGTCATGACACGAACACCACGGTTGCAGCCGCCGGCAGCTCCACCGAGACAGCCTCGCCGACTCCGGCATTGGGACGCTCGCGCGGCGTGGTGACCGCCAACAACTCCTCGCCGAAACACCGCACCGTGATCTCGATGCTGGCGCCGAGGTCGCGGATGAACGTCACAGTTCCGGGGAGGTGGTTTTCGCCCTGCTCGTCAGACGGGCGCACATGGACATCTTCAGGCCTGACCGACAGCTTGACGCTGGCGCCATCGCCGAGGCCGGCCGGCGCTCGTGCGACCAGCAGATCGACCGACCCGACCTTGACCGCCGAGGGCCTGTGGAAGGTGCCGGAGAGCAGATTGGTCAGGCCGATAAAGCCGGCCACAAAGGCGTTGGCTGGGCTGCGATAGGTGTCGAGCGGAGAGGCGATCTGCTGCACCCGGCCCTGGTCCATGATGACCACAATGTCGGCCATGGTCATGGCCTCGCGCTGGTCGTGAGTGACAACGATGGTTGAAATGCCAAGCCGCTGCTGGAGTTGCCGAAGCTCCACCTGCATGGCTTCGCGCAGCTTGGCGTCGAGAGCCGACAGCGGCTCGTCGAGCAGAAAGAGCTTGGGATCGAGGGCCAGCGCCCGGGCGATGGCGACGCGTTGGCGCTGGCCGCCGGAAAGCTGTGAAACGTGCCGGTCGACGACGCCGGGCAGACGGACAAGCTCAAGCAGCTCCTCGGCCCGCTTGCGGCAGTTCGCCCTGTCGGCGCCGCGGATCTTGAGCCCATAGGCGATGTTTTCGCCGACCGTCAGGTGCGGGAACAGCGCCAGCGACTGGAACACCATGCCGAACTCGCGCTGGTGTGCCGGCACGTGGGTGAGGTCCTGGTCATCCAGCAGTATGCGTCCTGACGTCGGCAGTTCGAGGCCGGCGATAAGCCGCAACAACGTGGTCTTGCCACAGCCCGACGGCCCCAAAAGACAGACGAACTTGCCGTGCGGGAAGTCGATATTGACGTCTTCGACCGCTTTCACGGTGCCGAACGCCTTGCCGACCCCTTCCAGGTGCAAACCGGACATGCCCCACTCCCGTTGAGACGAGCTGACGCTGCACTGAAGCGAAACTTTTCGAGCCTTTCTCGACAAGCTCAAGTCAACGCTGGGCGAGCATCCTCATGGCGAGCCTGCCGAAGCACGAGGGATGCGGTCTCGAACGAGACCGCCAATGGCCGACCTCAGCCGGCGATCATCTCCAGCCACTTTTGACTCAGCCAGTCAGAACGCTCCGCATGAATGTCGTAGCGCGGAATGATTGGTGGAATGTCGCTCGCCACCGCGGCGAACTCATCATCGCTGAGATCGAGCAGCTGGCGCTTGACGGTGGGCGCGGTACCCACTTGGCGCGACAGCTTTGCCTGGATTTCTGGCCGGCACATGTAATCGATAAAGACGTGCGATTCCTCAAGCGCCTTGGATGCCGTGGTGACGCACCAGGAGCCCGAATCGAGCACTCCGCCCTCTTGCGGAAACGTCGAGCGCACCGGCTGGCCCTTGGACGCGGCGAGGCCGGTCACGTCGTGATAGTATTGCCCCATGGGGATCTCGCCCGACTCCAGGGCCTGTTGGAACTGGCCCTCGTCGCGGTACCACAGACGCACGTTCGGCTTCACTTCGGCGAGCTTGTCGAGCACCTCGAGGATGCCGTCCTCGGTGTCGAGCGCCTCGGTGCCACCGAACCAGGTCTCGGCGGTGATCTCAAGCAGGAAGGAGTTGGAGACGAGCGCCAGAAGCCCAAGTTTGTCGCGGTTGGCTTCATCCCACAGTGCTTTCCACGAGGTCGGTGCTTCGGGAAAGACACTGGTGTTGGTGACCAGGGTGACGTACCACGACACGGCCCCGATGCCGCTGATCCGGCCGTCGGGATAGCGGTGCACGAAATGCGGTTCGAGGTTGGCAACGTTGCTGAGCTTGGCCTCGTCGAGCGGCGCCCACAGCTCGGCGTTCTCGCCCTTGAGCCGCGACACTTGGGCCATCATCGACACATCCGCCGGAGCGATACCGGCGCGCGCCGCGGTCTGCAGTTGCACCAACCAGGCCTCGCCGGTCGGCTCGGCAATCGATTCCACCTCGATGCCCGTCTCAGCTGTGAAGTCGGGATAGATGTGCTGATCGAACGAGTCTTTGAAGTAGCCGCCATAGGTGCCGACCTTGAGCGTCTGGGCAGCCTGGGTGCGGATAGCGGGAAAACCTGTCAGCGCCAGCGCCCCGAGCGCGCCGGCACCGGCCAGCAACTGTCGACGCCGGAATGAAATCTGATGGGTGTCTTGAACCGCCATGATTGCCCTCCCTTGCAATGACAGCAGCAGCTTGGCCGGAACTGCCTAGCGTTGATAACCAGCCATCCTCGTGACTACGCCCGCGCCAGTTGGGAAAGAATACGAATTGTCTAAAGCTTACTTTGGGAGTAATCACACTGAATGCGCCTTCTCGTCGGCTAAGCGGGTGGCAAAATGAAGCGCGTGTCGGATGCCGATCTGCGGTTGCTGCGGATCTTTGCTGATGTCGTCAGATGCAAGGGCCTGTCGGCGGCTCAAGTCGAACTCAATTTGAGCGTCTCCTCGATCAGCTGTTACATCTCGACGCTGGAGCAGCGCCTGGGAGTAAGGCTGTGCAATCGCGGCCGCTCAGGCTTTTCCCTGACCGACAAGGGCGAGGTCATTTACCGCGAAGCACAGCGGCTGTTCGCGTTCGTCGACGAATTCGCGATGACGGCCAGTGAAGTTCGGGGCCGGCTGAGCGGTACGCTCAAGATCGGGCATGTCGACTGCACGGTCACAGATGTCAACGCACCGATAACCCGTGCCCTTTGCCGTTTTAACAGCCGCGATCACGACGTCCGCATCGAGCTGTCGATCGCCCCGCCGGCAGATTTGCAGCGGCGGGTCCTGGACGGGCAACTGCATCTCGCAATTGCGTGCTTTCCCGCCGACGTGTCGAGGCTTGTCACTGAGCCGCTCTACGATGAAGTCAACAGCTTCTATTGCGGCCATCGCCACCCACTGTTCGAAAAGCCGCACGTGACGCTCGATGACATCCATGCCATGCGCGTGGTCGCCCGCAGCTACTGGCGCGGCGCCGACCTGCTGCGGCTGGGGGTTCATCGTGAGGCGGCAAGCGTCGACATCATGGAGGCGCAGGCGATGCTGATCCTGTCGGGCGCCTATCTCGGATATCTGCCGGAGCACTACGCCACCCCCTGGGCGGCAGAAAGCAAGTTGAGATGCCTTCTGCCGGGCGAGCTCAGCTATGTGGCGCCGTTCTCCATGGTCACCCGGCGCGGCGGTGCCACGCCGGCGATCGTGCGCCAATTCATTCATGACCTGAAGGCGAGCCTGCCCGGACCGCCAACTCTGGCAACCGACGACCGGCAACAGCGCTCCACTGCTGCCAGCTCAAGGGTGATGAGCCCAGCTCAAGGGTGATGAGCTGTCGCAGTCCTGCCCTCTTCTGCCGCCGTTGAGGAGCCCATTTACTCGATGAGCCCACGCCGAAAGGGCCTCGTCTCGCGGTGCTCGAACCTCAGGCCCGCTCCGAAGCCAATAGCTTGACTTCCCGGCTGCCCGGCAGATGTCGAGGGAGTCGCCGTCGATAACCCGGCCGACCTAGTCGGATTTCGACGGCCGTGAAGCACTGAAGCCGGGCTGAGCGGTCGGTGATGGCGGTGCATTGGGATGCGGCGTCACCGAGGGCTCGAGCAGACGAGAGATCATCGTCCGCGGCGAGTCAAGCGCCGGGCATTCCCGCGCACCTTGACGCGAGCTGGCCGGGAAGCGGCGCGGATCAGGTCAAGCCATGCAACGGCGGGCACAAGCGACCCCGTCAGCGATGCCCGCCACCACAGGCGATTCCATTCGAGCCCAGCCGCAAACGCACCCGCCGAAAGCGCTTCGGCCTTCTCTGTCACCATCCGGGTGCCCTCGCGGAGGTCGGTCTGTTTACCGGCCGCAATCGCGCTCATCATGCCGGAGGTCCGCAGGGCAATCGTGGTGCTGGCCGCCAGAGCGCTCTCCAGCAGTTCAAATTGCCATATCGCGAAACGTCGGTTGACCATTGCCGCCCCATTCAGCCTGGCTAGCCCAACCGTGCGGAGCCGGTTCGGTTCCGGAGGCATGTCACAATAGTTCCGAGAACGGGGATGATCGGAAGCCAGGGACGTTAACGGCAAATGATCAAAGCCGTATGCCGCACCAGTAGCCCGCGCCGATCTACCATGGCGTGGATTTGGTCGTGAGCCCCTCGCCACAGCAACCGGTGCAGTGCCGGTTTTCGCACGCAGGCGGCGATCTGGTGAACGCAGCTCCCGGCACGCACGTCCTTACTTCTTCGACCCGGCGATGGCGTCCCGCGCTGGTCGGCGCACGGCTCTCACCTTCCCGCTCTTGCCGCCGCCGCAGAAATAAGTGTCGCCGCCGTTGAACTCCAGCCCCGAGACACCCGTGCCAGAGGGCATGTCGATGGTCTCCAGCACGTCGCCCGTCTGCGCGTCGATGCGCCTGATGTCGCTCTTTTCGTCCTCCCAGGTGCCGTGCCACAGCTCACCGTCGACCCAGGTGACGCCTGTGACGAAGCGCTTGGTCTCGATGCTGCGCAGTACTTTGCCTGTTTCGGCATCGATTTGGTGGATCTTGCGGCCCTGGTAGTCGCCCACCCACAGCGAGCCTTCGGCCCAGGCGAGTCCCGAGTCACCGCCACCCGCGGGCGCCGGGATGGTCGCCAGCACGCGGCCAGTCTCGGGATCGACCTTCTGAATGCGGTCCTCGGCGATCTGGAACAGGTGCTTTCCGTCGAAGGCGGTTCCTGCATCCGCTGCGACATCGAGAGAGCGCACGATTTCGCCGCTGTCGGGGTCGAGGGCATTTAGTTTCTCGCCGGACGCGAACCACACATGCCGACCGTCGAAGGTCACGCCATGTACTTGGTCGGCGCCGGGAAAGGGGCCGTACTCGCGGATGATTTCGGCTGCTGAAGTTCTCTTCATCGTTCTGGTCGCTCGTGCTGATGTTTTCCTGCCCGGAGCCTAGTCGATGGGCAGCGGACCGGGGAGTAACAAGGTTGTCGTGATTCCCGGCAGCGGTGCGGTGGTCCAGCGGCGGGCCCGCCCGCGGCCGAAGGACTGCGCCTTGCCCGATGCCGCAAGGGCTTCGAGGGCGCGCTGCACCGTACGGGCACTGGCCCCCAGCGCCAGCGCCAGGGCCGAGCTGGACCACGCCTCGCCGTCAGCCAGCAGGGCGATCACTGCGGCGTGCCGCTCTTCCACGGGTGGCACCAGCACCACGATTTCATCCGCCTGGCAGGCTGCCAGCGCGAAGCCCTGCGGCGTCGCGCTCACGCTGGCCAGTCCACTCAGCTCTGCACGCAGCCGGCCGATTTCCACGCGCAGGCGCGCGCGGTGTGACTCATCAGCCTGCCTCGCCCGGAAGGCCCGCTTCAACAGCGCTTCCCGCGACACATCGCCCGGCCACGCTTCGCCGAGCGCCCGGGCGAGCGCCAGCAGCACCGGACGCCTAGCGAGAGAAACGTCACCCTCTCTGCCCCCCACAACGCCCCGGCAGGCGTCCACCACCATCGCGCCGGAGGCCAGTACCGCTTCCACTTCTTCGAGCGTCATCAGCCGCTCCGCGCCCCGCGCGATCAGCCGCGCCGCCGGCGTCTCCAGCACGCGACGGGCGCCTTCCACCTCCGCCATCAGGGCGGGAATACCCGACTGGTGCGCGGACCGCGCGGCGCTGTCGAGCACCCTGCGCGCCGCCCCGGCCCTGACCCGCCGCATGGCGATTCCTGCGGCGACCAACTCGTAGGCAGCCCTTAGGGCGGGCGGGAAGGACCCGGGCGGAAAGGATTCCGTGTCGAGCGCGGCCAAGGTGCGCTCCGCCTCGTCGAGACGCCCGATCAGCAGCAGACGCCGGATTTCCAGGTGCCGCGCATGCGCCGCGTTGATCCGGTCGCCGTGCTTCTCCAGGGTCGCCCGCGCCGCGGCCAGCGCCTTCGGCGGCCAGCCTAGATCGCGCGAGACTAGGGCGATCTCCGCTTCGGCGACGATGCAGCGCGCGCGGGCCACGGGCGCCCGCGAGGAGAAGGCGCGGGCTGCGCTGCGCAACAGGGTCTTGGCGCGCTCGTAGTCGCCGAGCTGCGCCATGGCGATGCCGCGCAGCGCCAGGGCATGAGCATCCTCGCGCAGGCCGACCCGCTTCAACACGCCCAGCAGGTCGCCCGTGGCCAATGCCCGCGCTGCGGCCGTAATCAGCGAGTCCATCGGAATCCCGACACCATTGTCACTCCCACACTGGCGCCGCCCGGTCCTAAGTAGTTCTGCGACGGACATATCCGACCCCGCCGCCAATCGATCTCTATAGCCGAACGAAGGAGTCAAGGCGATGAGAACACCAACAACAGGAACCCCAACGGTCACCCCCGAAAACACCGGAAACCACCGCGTCGTCTCCCGCGACGAATGGCTTGTCGAGCGCAAGGCGTTGCTGGCCAGGGAAAAGGAACTGACACGCCTCAGTGATCGCACTGCGGAGGAGCGCCGCGCGCTGCCCTGGGTGCACATGAGCAAGAACTACGCTTTCGACACGCCCCGCGGCCGGCGCAGCCTTGGCGACCTCTTCGAAGGGCGCAACCAGCTGCTGGTGCAGCACTTCATGCTGGGCCCGGGCTGGAAGCAGGGCTGCCCCAGCTGCTCATTCATGGCCGACCACAACGACGGCATGACCGTGCACCTCGCCAACCGCGGCGTCACCCTGGTGGTCGTCTCGCGCGCACCGCTGGAGGAGATTGAGCGCTTTCGCCAGCGCATGGGCTGGCAGTTCCCCTGGGCGTCCTCGAACGGCAGCGACTTCAATTATGACTTCGGCGTCAGCTTCACACCGGAAAAGCTGGCCAAAGGCGAGATCCACTACAACTACGGCCGCTGGCCCTACGCCCACGAGGAATGGCCCGGCATCAGCGTGTTCTACAAGAACGAGGCAGGCCAAGTGTATCACACCTACTCGACCTACGGGCGCGGCGTGGAGGTGATGATGGGCACTTACAGGATGCTCGACCTCATGCCCAAGGGGCGCAACGAACGGGATGTGAAGAACAAGATGGAGTGGGTGCGCCACCATGACCGCTACGAGTCTGCGCCAGCCGCGCGGGTCGGCGGTTCGGTCGACGAACTCTTCGAGACCTTGAAGACGTAATCGCCGCAGCGATGGATCGTGTGCGCGAACCGGCACGCGATCCGTTCCCCTGTCACTGGAGAAACGACATGAGTGAGATCTCCGCCGGAAACCGCGTCGACGGCACCGAACCTTCCGAAGACCGACAGGGCGCCGCCCGCTGCCGAGCCGCCCGTGACCTGACCGATGGGCTCCGTCTCGCTGCCGCACCGACCTTCTCGGCCATGGCGCTGCTCGTGGGACTCTCCAGCGACGGCGGCCCGGCAGATGTCCTCTGCCCGGCGGCGGATCATTCCTCGCTGTTCAGCGGCATGGTCCCTATGTACCTGCTGATGAGCGCCTTCCATCTGCCGCCCTGGCTGAAGCTGCTCTTCAGCCAGGGCAACGGCGCCAATCGGGTATGATCCGGCCGCGTTCGAACCTTCCCGACCCATCGACACTCTCCTACGGCGCTGGCAACGTTGGCTTGCGTCGTGACATCGCCGTCAAGCCCTCTTTCCGGGGCGTTGCCGGTCAACGGCAGGACCCGGAGGGGCCAACAGCAGTCATAGCCGCGCCTCACGACCCCCTGCCGATGCAGATCAGCGATGCCGCATGTCGTTGCGGAGCATGGCTTCGATCCGGCCTGCCCAATGAGGATTTCGTTGCCATAGCGGCGCTAATGCATCGCCGGGTGGCCTGCTGAGTTGGGCCAATTGCTCGATACAATGCTGCGCCTCCTCGTTGCGATCGAGCTCGATCAAGCAGCAGGCAAGCGTCTCAAGACTTGGCCTCCATTCTGGTCGCACCGTCACGGCCCGCTCCGCGGCATCCAATGCGCTCTCGCAATTGCCGGCGAACAGGCGCGCCAAGGCCAGGAGGTTGAACCAGACGAAATTCTGGGGGTCGAAGGCATTCAACTGAAGCCCACGCTCAAGCGGCGCCATCGCCTCTGCTGCGGCCCCGCTGAACAGCCGAGCCATGCCAAGCACAAGGTGCCCAAGGGCGAAGCTTTGGCTAAGTTCGACGACTTTCTGCGCGGCGCGGATGGCCTGTTCGAGCTCGCCACCGTAAACGCTGATAATGGCCAAGCCATATTGTGAATAAGGATTCTTGTCATCCAGATGAATACCGGCGAAGGCGGCCTTGAAGCCTTCCTCGCGGTCAGCTCCTGTATTTTCGGACCAGCTGTAAGCCAGGATGCCGGCGTTCACCCGAGCGAGCCAGATATGTGCTTCGGGGAGCTGCGGATCGAGTCGGCAAGCCTGACGGAAAAGCTCCCGCGCTTGAAAATGCGTAGGACGCGTAACCTGGTGGAAGCGCCATGTTCCTTGCCGGACCAGATCCCATGCCGTCATATTGCCTGTGTGCCGGCTGGCCGCCAGTGCGGCCTCCGTTTTCAGCAATTCCGGCTCGATGGCCCCCGCAACCCTCTCCGCAATATCATCCTGGATGGCAAAAACCTCGGTCAGCTCCAGGTCGTAGCGCTCGGCCCAGATATGCACGCCGGTCTCGGCCTCGATGAGCTGTGCGGAGATGCGCATCCTTTGGCCGGATCTGCGCAGGCTGCCCTGCAAGAGATAGCGCACGCCGAGCTCGGAGGCGATTTGCCTCGCCTCTACCGGATTGAGCCTCTGGGCAAAGCCCGATTTTACTGCGACGACCGAGAACCAGCGGAAGCGCGCCAGGGCGGTGATGATGTCCTCAGTGATCCCGGCAGCGATATAGTCCTGCTCTCGATCGCCACTGTAATTGGTGACAGGCAGCATCGCTATGCTTGGCCGCGCAATGCGGTCTGTGCGGACGTCATGTAAAATCGTGCGGGGCTCCTCGTGACCGCTGCTGACAAGCCGGTAGCCCACCCTGGGAATCGTCCTGATCCAATCACCGCCTGTTGGAGTCGGCCCGAGGAGCTTGCGCAGGGCCGCGATCTGCACCGAGAGGTTACTCTCCTCCACCGCCAGACCCGGCCAAGCGGCATCCATCAGCGCCGCCTTGCTTACGGGCTGATGCTTGGCCCTGAGGAGCTCGATGAGCAGAGCCATTCCTCTGTTGCCGACGGCCACGGCAAGGCCGTCGCGCGTCAGCGTCCCGGCCGCTGCATCCAGGACGAATGGCCCAAACTCGAAGTGCTCCACCAACATTGCTTGAAGGTATCCGATTTCGGGACAATTCGGAATTTTTCGGCGCCTGTTTTAGGACATCGCCGTCCCGTCCGACCTACCTTTCGTGTGGTGAGAACGCAGCAAAGGAGACCGCCATGGCAGCCGGAATCGAGAACCTAAGCGAACGCAGCGCGCCCGTCGGCGCCGGTCGAAAGGCGAGCGTCGTCCGGGCCGGTCCTGCATATCGGGCGGAACAGGGCTCCCACTATGTCCCGGGTGTCAGCGCTGAGACGGTCGGATCGGAGGCGCTTTGGCTTGGCATCGTGACGCTCGCAGCAGGACAACGTACGAAGGCGCACGTCCACGCGCGGCACGAGACCGCATTCTATCATATGGGCGGCGGCCAGGTTGAACTTTGGTCCGGCGACGAGCTCGAGTACAGGGAGATCGTCCGCCCCGGCGACTACCTCTTCATCCCGCCGAATGTTCTGCACGTCGCTGTCAACGTTAGCGAGGAGGCCGCGACGTTCATCGGCTCGCGCAATGAGCCAACCGCCCAGGAGAGCGTGGTCCTACGTCCAGAGATGGACGCGCGCGTACCGTGAGAGGGGCCGGGATTCGCCAAGAGCTCAGCGTAGCGGCCCGCATCAGGAGAGAGAGAAGATGGCTCATATCGAATCGATGCTCATGCAATTGGGACTGCAGCTTCCGGAGCCGCTGCGCGTACCGACTGGCCTGAAGATGCCATTTGCCTGGGTGCGCACGCGCGGCAACCGCGCCTACATCGCCGGCCATGTCCCCCTCAACACCGACGGCACCTTGGCGCAGCCGCTCGGCAAGGTGGGTGCGCAGGTGACGCCAGAACAAGGCTACCAGGCAGCGCGCCTCGTCGCGCTCGCTCATCTGGCCAGCCTGAAGCGGGCCATCGGCGACCTGGACCGGGTGACCGCTTGGTTGCGCGTTTTCGCAATGGTGAATGTGGCCCCCGGGTTTAATGAGACGCCGCGCGTGACTAACGGCTATTCTGATCTGATTCTCGATCTCTACGGGCCCGATATCGGCGCGCACGCCCGATCCTCGATCGGCATGATGATCCCGCTCGACGCCCCGGTGAATTGTGAGGCTGAGGTGGAGATCAATGGCGGCTGAGCGTTCTAGGTTGAGGCAGTCTGGCGGACGCCCGCTTCGTAGGTTACGACCAGCCATTTGCTACTGCTGGCTCGAACTTCCAAGAACGGTCGGCTCCGGCCGCTCGGCCTTGATCGCTTCAACGGCCGCTTGTGACACGACTGCGCCATTCCCACGGCTCGAGCTACAGCCCCGGCGGATGTCATCAATGGGGAGGCTTAGCCACAAACCTTCGGCTAAGTCGTTGAACTGTTTTAGTTCATGCGCTCCCCTAGGGGGCGCCATTATTTTTCAAGCAGAGAGGCTGGCGGATGATCGCGATTGATGATCTGCCGATAAATGCGCCAGTCACCTGCCTCATCCGACCGCAGGATGTTCATGTACGGCCCCCGGTTGTGGACCGTGATCTCCTCGTCGTCGACCGTCATCGAGATCTCGAACTGGTACGTCGCACGGGCATATGCCAGATCCCCCACTTTCTGAAGTTCCACCACGTCCACTGAGAAGCTCTCCAGCGTCACCCCGCCTTCCGTACCCAGAAGCTGGGCGAGAAACTGTCGTATGTTGTCGCGGCCGACGACAGGCGGCCGGTCCGGCGGCATCACGATGGCATCTTCGTGGTATAAGTCCGCCACCGCGTCCCAATCGTCTGTCAGGGCCCGCTCCACATATTTGATGGGCAATTGGGCGATGCCTTGCCGGTCTTCCTCAGCCAGCGCGTCTTCGGCAGAGGCTGCGCCGTTGCCAAGGCTAAGCGCGAACAAGACACCGGCGAGCGACACAGTCGCGATACGGCTGCTTGCGGCATGTACGTTCACGATCTCCTCCCGATTTCGGTGAGTTCCAAAATCGTACAACCACATGGTTCAACCACGTGGGATGCATCTGGTTCCGCAGCGGTAATCCTTAGATCACGACGCTCGGGCGCGGGCGGCCCAGGCCCATGGTGCTGTGTTCGATCCGGTCGATCATGTCGGCAAGTCGGATCGGCGCTGCTCGCCAATGATCAGGGCACGCTTACCATGGGTTCCCCTGATGGCATCGCGTCCATGGGCCTCGAAGAGTTCCAGAAGCAGTGCGCTCTGGACGAGGCCGAGATGGGTAAAGGCTTGCGGGAAGTTTCCCAGGAACGTGCCGTCCGGGGCCATCTCCTCGGGATAGAGGCCGACATCATTGGCAAGCTCCAGGATCGCCTCGAAGCGGGCGCGCGCCTCATCTGCCCGGCCAAGTGCCAGGAGGGCATCAATGAGCCAAAAGGCACAGACCAGAAACGTGCCCTCCTCGCCCGGCAGGCCGTCATCGTTCCTGTAACGATAGACCAGGGGGCCCACCCCCAGCTGGTCAATTACCGCCTCCACGGTGCGCTCCAGCAACTCGTCGTCAATGGGCAGCCCGACCATCGGCGCGATCAGCACCGCCGCGTCGGCATCGGGCTTACCGAACACCTGCGGAAGATAACCACCGCTGGGGTCGACGGCATTCTCGACGATGTCCTTTAAGATCGCATCGCGCGCCACCGTCCATTCCAGGTCACCACCGAGCAGACCGATGGCGCGATCGAGTGCCGCCCAGCACATGATGGCGCTGTGGACGTGGCGGCGTTTGGGCAGGCGAGGCTCCCACAGGCCAGCATCGGGCTCGCGCCAATGCCGTGCGACGAAATCGGCAAAGGTCCTAGCCGTTCGTCGAAGGTCGTCAGGGAGCCGGCCTCCGAGCTGCACATAGAGGTCCATGAGATCCAGCAGCTGGCCATAGACGTCGCTCTGGTGCTGGTCGACCGCCTCGTTGCCGCGCCGCACGGGCCGGCTGGCCTTATAACCGTCGAGATGGTCTATTGTCGTTTCGCCTAGATCGGTACCGCCGTCGATGTCGTACAGTGGTGGCAGCGGCGGCCCTCCCGAGCAGCAAGCCTTGTGGAAAAACTCGAAGAAGGCCTCGGCGTCCTCCACGTCGCCAAGCTTCTTCAGCGCATAAAAGGCAAAGGCAGAATCTCGCGTCCAGCAATAGCGATAGTCCCAGTTGCGGATCCCGCCGATCTCCTCCGGCAGCGAGCTGGTGGGCGCCGCTACCATTGCACCCGTCGGACGATACATCATGAGCTTGAGCGTGATGGCGCTGCGCGTGACAGCGTCCGTGTAAGGGCCATCATACTGCAGCTTGCCCGTCCAGTCGCGCCACGAGCGCATGGTCTCATCGCACAGGCTCTTCGCCAGCTCCGCGATCTGATCCACGTCAGTCTCCTCAGGGGTCAGCACGAAGGCGTGCGTCTCGCCGGGGGCTTGGCGCCAAGTGGCGTAAGCGCCCCCCTCACGAATTTCCAAGTCGACGGTGGAGAGAAGACGAAGACATCCATTGAGGCTCAGTCCGCCTGGCCGTTGCTGGATGTCGAATGCCTTGGCAGCGAAGCCGCAACGGGGCTGGAACTCCACCCGCAGGCGCACCGCGGCGCCAGAGACAGAGATCTGGCGCACCAGCCCGCACCTGGGCCGGTTCTTACCCCCATGTGAGTTCGGCGCCTCAGCGGTCCCCAGGGCCATGAAGTCGGTTACCGTGACTCCCGATTCCCCGGCCTGCAATGTTGTTTCCAGTATCGCGGTGTGGTGCAAATAGCGCCGCGAGAAGGATCCGGTATTCTCGGCGAAGATTGAGAAGTGGCCACCGGCACGAGAATCGAGGATCCGGGAGAACACGGGCCCCGAATCGAATCGGGTGAGGCAGCACCAGTCGATGGCCCCGTCGCGGCAAACGAGGGCGGCCCCGTGGCCGTCGCCCACCATCGCGTATTCCCGCAGATCGGCATAGCCGCTGGGGCGCTCGACATGGCGTGGCGGCGCCGAACGTTCAATGGTCACGCTGCTCCAACCCTTATCGCTGCTCATGTTACTGGCAGTCAATTCGGCGGAAGGCCGTGGGTTCCGTGCGCCGACCTGAAGGGGGCGCGTCCGAGCACGATGGACAAGGCCTGCGCCTTCACGGTCGAAAGATATCCCGGCCATCGCTTGACATACATACGAACCGGCCGGTATGTGGCGGGATGGCAAGACCTACCAAACTCCACCCGGAGCGCGGCGAGGCCCGTACCCGGCTTCTCGAAGCGGCGCGAGACGTCATCCGAACCCAAGGCTTTGCGGCCAGTTCGATTGACGACCTGTGCAAGGTGGCCGGAGTCACCAAGGGAGCCTTCTTCCATCATTTCGAGAACAAGGAAGCGCTCGGCGTCGCCGCCGCCCACCATTGGGCGCAAACGACCTCAGCGTTCTTCGACAGCGCGCCCTACCATGACCTGGATGATCCGCTCGAACGCCTGCTCGGCTATGTCGAGTTTCGAAAGTCGATCATCGAAGGCGATCTCGCCGCGTTCACCTGTCTCGTCGGGACCATGGCGCAGGAGATCTACCGGTCGCATCCAGCGATCCGCGAGGCCTGCGCCGCCAGCATCTTCGGCCATGCTCAGACTCTCGAGCCGGATATCGCGGAGGCGATGAAGGCGCGCCGCATCAAGGCCGATTGGACGCCGGCGAGCCTGGCGAGACATACCCAAGCAGTCCTCCAGGGCGCCTTTATTCTCGCCAAGGCGACGGGCGAGCGCGCCGTCGCGCTCGAAAGCGTCGATCACCTGAAGCGCTATCTCACGCTGCTCTTCTCACGAGCCCCAACGGAAAGGAAGCTGACATGACTGATGCTGAGAACGATCTCGTTCTGACCCGCGTCCTCGATGCGCCACGCGATAAGGTGTGGCGCTGTTGGGTCGAACCGGACCTTTTGAAGCAGTGGTTCTGCCCCAAGCCCTGGTACGTCTCAGAGGCCCGTATCGACCTTAGGCCCGGCGGAGAATTCTTTACGGTGATGAACGGCCCGAATGGCGAGCAGTTCGGCGAGCCGGGCGTCTTTCTCGAGGTGGTGGACAAGGAGCGCCTGGTGTTCACCGATGCGTTTCGCCCCGGCTGGCGGCCTTCGGGTCGGGCCTTCATGGCGGCAGAAGTGATGTTGGCGGACGCCGGCGCCGGCAAGACCCGCTATGTCGGGCGCGCCATGCACTGGACCGCCGAGGCGCGCAAGGAGCACGAAGAGATGGGCTTTCACGAGGGCTGGGGCAAGGCCGCCGATCAGCTCGAAGCCCTCGCCCGAACACTTTAGATCGCAAGGAGTAAAGACCATGGAACCGACCATCTACCTCTTCTTCAAAGGCAATTGCCTCGAAGCGATGACCCATTATGCCAAGACCCTCGGCGGCGAGATCGGCGGCGTGTTCCGCAACGCCGATGCGCCGGACGACAACAGCCGCATGCCCGGCGGTGACCAACTCGTCATGAACATGACCATGAAGCTGGGCCAGGCCACGGTCATGGCGTCGGATGCGCCGGACGCCATGTACAGCAAGCCGCAGGGCTTCGCGGTATCGATTTCACCGTCGTCGCGGCCTGAGTTCGACAGGATGTTCGATGCGCTGGCCAAGGACGCGCAGTCCGTGGCGATGGCACCCGGCGAGACGTTCTGGGCCGAGCGCTTCGCCATGTTCACGGACCGTTTCGGCACGCCCTGGATGCTCAACTACGCCGGCGCGAAGGCCGCCAACGAGGAGGCCCCGCGATGACCACGGAAACTCTATGTCGCGGCCGCAACGTACTACCGTCTGCGGGGCGTCGGGCCTAATGCTTGTTCTTCGCTAATCGGGTCGTTCGGCGCAAGTCCTCCAGACGTTACGACTTGCGGCTGATCGTGCGCCAGGCAGTGTCTGTCGTGTCTGACTGCGTCGTGGCGGTCGGACCATGGCATCATGACAGCATGATGTCCTGCACACCAATGTCGCGATGTTCAGCGACCATGCCGTTCAGAATGGGCTAAAGGTGGAGCGGCGGCCTAGTACCAGCGCCCTCGACCGTACCAGCCCCCCCCACCGAGAATAAGCACCAACAGGATGATGATAAGAAGTGTCGTCGTATCCATGCTGTCCTCTGTCGATCTGAAACTGCGAGCTGCCCCAATCTAAGCAGAGTTTGATGCCAACGCGCGTACGTGCATATTTCGAGCATCGCCCCACCAGGCTGGGACTGCAGGAGACAGAATGGGCTATTTTGGCCACCGGGGCAACGCCAAAGGAAGTTAAGTCGGTGGTTCACCTGTGCTTCTCCCCGACCCTCTAGCGCTCCGCCATAGGTCCGCCGGCTAGCGATCAGCGCTGAGCGGTGGCATCGAGATGATTGTACTTCTGCAGGGACCTTCAGGCCATCTGCGCTCAAGGCGTCCAACCTGGCGCTGAACTGATGTTCGACTCACCGCCGCGTCACAGCCGGCGGCTGTCATAGGCCCAATGAAGCAGGGCCTGCCGCTGGCGGCGCCGGCACCACATATTCCCCGCATCGCAGTGGCGGCGGATTTGCACAACGTGGCGGCGCATCGCCGCCCAGCGCCTGATCTGGCGGTCATCTTCTGCCGGCAGCCGGCGACCCAGATAGTACCGGCAATACCACTGAAACCACCCGCGCGGATCGTCCGGGTGAATCCAGCCCTTGTCACGCCAGACCTTGAGCGGCTGGCTGGCCTCGACGCCGAAACAGTTCAGCGAGGGATCGCCCCGCTCAGGCGACAGCCTGGCTGCCACGAACCAGCTGGCAGGGAATTCATCCCTTGTATCGGTCATGTACTTGCCGCCGAACACGCCAAGGCCGAGCATCTGTTCAGGTGTCAGGTCCGGCGTGAAGTCCGGGTGGAATTGACCTCCGGCGGGGGCACTCAGTGCGTAGCTGTAGCCTTGCTGCATCAGGTCATGGACTTCGATGCATCGCCCGATCATATGACAGCTCCAAAGTTGAAAGCCCCGCTGGCGCCCGCGGTTGGGCACGAGCGGGGTGCCGGTTCAGTGTGCCGAGTGGTGCCGCTCAACGGTGGCTTGGCCGCTGCTCGAGGCGGCGGCCAGCGCCACCAGCTGCCAGATCGCCGACAGCGCGACCACTACATAGACGCTGCGCGCCAGCAGCGAGCCGGAGCCGAAGATGGCAGCCACCAGATCCCAGTTCAGTACGCCGACGAGGCCCCAGTTGAGACCGCCGATGATGACGAGGATCAGTGTAATCAGGTGTGCAGGTTTCATGTCTTACTCCATTGGGGTTTGAGGTGCCGAATTCGAGCCGAACCGCCGCTGCAACCTGGCGGCCCGGCTCGCAAGGCATCAGCCCTGAGGCGGCAAGACGACCGTATCGATGACGTGAATGACGCCGTTCGATGCGCCGATGTCGGCGGCGGTAATCGTCGCCTCGTTGATCATCACCGCATCGCCCGTCACCGTGACGCTCAGCATCTGGCCGTTCACGGTCTCGGCTTCGTCGACCCTGACGACGTCGGCCGCCATCACCGTACCGGGAACCACATGGTAGGTGAGGATTGCCGTCAGCTGATCCTTGTTCTCCGGTAGCAGTAGGGTCTCCACCGTCCCGGCCGGCAACTTGGCGAAGGCGGCGTCGGTGGGAGCGAAGACGGTGAACGGCCCCGGCCCCTGCAATGTTTCGACGAGCCCGGCTGCGTCAAGCGCCGCGGCGAGCGTGGTGAACTGACCGGCCGCGGCCGCCGTGTCGACGATATTCATATCAGCGGCGCCCACGTGGGCGCTTCCAACGGCCAGACCGGCGGCTGTCACCGCGATGGCCGCCATATGGGTGAACTTGAACGTCATGGTTCTTTTCCTTGCATAAAGTTTCAGGGGGGACCTCAGGGCCCTGAGGGGCCCGTGCGGACAACCAACGTCGTTGGTGTGGTTTTCATATTGAGAACGTCATTGTGATCGTCAATAAATTTTTCATGTGATTCATTAATAATTTCTTGACAATACAATTCACGACCGGCATTTGACCATCAAGAAAACCAGGAGCATCTCATGTTGTCCGAAACCCTGACAGCGGGGCTCGAGCACTACAGGATCGGGCCGAAAATTCGGGCGCTGCGCCTCAACAAGAAGCTCGGGCTGGTGCAGCTTGGCGAGCACACCGGACTGTCGCCCGGCATGCTGTCGAAGATCGAGCGCGGTCAGCTGTTCCCGACCCTGCCCACGCTTTTGCGCATCGCACTGGTGTTCGGCGTCGGTCTGGAGCATTTCTTCGTGGAGACCACGGAGCGCCCGGCCATAGCGGTCATCCGCAGGACCGAGCGCCTGCGCCTGCCCGATCGGGCGGGTGAGGACAAGCCATCCTATGTCTTCGAAAGCCTCGATTTCCCGGTCACCGATCGCAGGATGGAGTCGTTCTACGCCGAGTTCCCCGTGCGCTCCAAGCCGTCACTGCCCCACCAGCATGGCGGCGCGGAGTTCATCTACGTCATCGAAGGACAGCTGGTGGTGAACGTCGACGGCGACGACGTCGTCCTGGACGAGGGCGATGCGATGTATTTCGATTCCAGCGCGCCGCACAGCTATCGCCGGGACAGCCGGTCGGTTTGCTCGGCGATCGTCGTGGTAGCAGGCGGCTCTGGCTGAGGCGATGGGTGATCGCTGGCCATAGTATTGACCTATATC
>CAYWVA010000013.1:0-23190 GCA_964461545.1 uncultured Rhizobiaceae bacterium
CCGTGCTGGTGAGCCCCATCGCGGCTCCGTCGGCAACGATGGCCAGCTATAGCGCTGTTGGCGCCTCGTCGGCATCAACGGTCAGTTCCGCCACAAAGAAAAACTCTTCGAGCGACCCGTCGACATTGACAGCCAGCCATGCCGTTGAAAGCGCCTCGGCGGTCAGTGAAACTCAAGGCAAGGGCGACCTTCAGGAGAAGCCCGCGTCGGTCGCTGGCGCAAGCCAGTTTGAAGTCGTGCTGGCGGCACTGCCGCATCGCGCCGCCAAGTCCGACTATCTCTCCCGCCGAGTCCGGGCGTCTCCGCCTCAGCCTGAGCCTCAGCCTGCAGTGATCGACAGCTGGCTTGATGCCGATTTGCTGAGCCGCCCCGATGGGGGTGACGCAGTCGACAGAGATACCGTCAGCCCCCCGGAGATGGCGGAAAGCCAAACCGCTTCCGACTCCGAAGCGGAACCCGTAGTCAAGCCTAAAGCCAAGCCCAACAAGGCAACCCGTTCGGCGCCTGTCAGGTCCGACGTGAACATGCGCGCACGTCCCGATAACAATGCGGCGGTGATCATGGTGGTCCCGGCCAAAAGCGAGGTTGGGTTGATCGGCTGCAGACACTGGTGCGAGGTCATCTTCCGCGGCAAGCGAGGCTGGATCTACAAAGGCTTCGTTCGCGGGGTCTAGAGGGGGAAGCCGAGTCAGTCCAATCGCCGTGACCTGCCTGCCGCTCGTTCCGAGTCTGGCCGCGGGCCGCCCGGAGGACAGGGGCAGGCGGGGACTTGGCGGGACTCATTCGGTCTAGACGTCGAGATTGGCTACGCTCAGGGCGTTGTCGCGGATGAATTCGCGGCGTGGCTCGACCACATCCCCCATGAGCTTGGCAAACAGGACGCTTGCCTCGTCGACCTCGCGCACCTGCACCCGCAGCATGGAGCGGGCATTGGGATCGAGCGTCGTTTCCCAAAGCTGCTCCGGGTTCATCTCGCCGAGGCCCTTGTAGCGTTGCAGCGTCAGTCCCTTGTGGCCGAAGTCGAACACAGCCTCAAGCAGCGCCAGCGGCCCGCGCACCACGGTCTCGGAGTCGCGGCGGCGCAGCTTGGCGGCGCGGGCATAGATCTCCTGCAGGTGGTCAGCCTTGCGGTTCAGCCGCAAGGCATCAGCCGAGGCAATGACCCGGCCGTCAATGGTATAAACCTCGCGCACGCCGCGCACCTCGCGGCTGAACCGCAAGCCCCCGTCCGGGGTCGCCGCGCCCTCCCAGCCGCGCTCGGTCTCGTCAGAGAGCAGGTCGAGACGCCGCGCAATATAGGCCGCCGCGGCGTGGGCTCGCTCTTGGTCGGAGAGCACTTCAGTGTCGAGTGCGCCGGCAATCGCGCCCTGTTCGATGACAAAGCGCGGATAACGCGAGTGCAGCGCCTCGATGGCGGCCCGGATCGACAGCGCCTCGCGGATAATGGCCCTGAGATCGTCGCCGGCTCGTTCCTCGCCATTGGCCAGGATGAGCACGGCGTCATGCAGGCCAGTCTCGATAAGGTAGGTCTCGAGCGCTTCGTCGTCCTTGAGATACTGGTCCGAAGAGCCGCGCTTGACCCTGTAAAGCGGCGGCTGGGCGATATAGAGATGGCCGCCCTCGATGAGATCCGGCATCTGGCGGTAGAAGAAGGTGAGAAGCAGGGTGCGGATGTGGGCGCCGTCGACATCGGCGTCAGTCATAATGATGACCTTGTGGTAGCGCAGCTTGGCAAGGTCGAAGTCGTCGCGGCCGATGCCAGTGCCGAGAGCGGTGATCAAGGTGGCGATCTCGGCTGAGGACAGCATCTTGTCGAAGCGCGCCCGTTCGACATTGAGAATCTTGCCGCGCAACGGCAGCACCGCCTGGTTCTCCCGGTTGCGGGCCTGCTTGGCCGAACCGCCGGCCGAATCGCCCTCGACAATGAACAGCTCCGACTTGGCCGGGTCGCGCTCCTGGCAGTCGGCGAGCTTGCCGGGCAGGGCGGCGCTGTCGAAAGCGCCCTTGCGACGGGTAAGCTCCCGGGCTCGGCGGGCGGCCTCGCGCGCCGCCGCCGCCTCCACCACCTTTCCGACGATCATCTTGGCTTCGCTGGGGTGCTCCTCGAACCACCGGCCGAGGCCTTCCCCGATCACGCTCTCGACCACCGGGCGGACCTCGGAGGAGACAAGCTTGTCCTTGGTTTGGGAGGAAAATTTCGGGTCCGGCACCTTTACCGAGAGCACCGCCGTCAGCCCCTCGCGGGCATCATCGCCGGTCAGCGCTACTTTTTCCTTCTTGGCCAGGCCCGATTCACTGGCATAGCTGTTGACCACGCGGGTGAGCGCGCCGCGGAAACCGGCAAGATGGGTGCCGCCATCGCGCTGCGGTATGGTGTTGGTGAAGGGCAGCACGGTCTCGTGATAGCTGTCGTTCCACCACAGCGAGCACTCCACCTGGATGCCGTCGCGTTCGGCCAAGATAGAGATCGGATCGGCGATGAGCGGCTCCTTGGCGCGGTCGAGATAGCGCACGAACGCCTTGGTGCCGCCCTCGTAATACATTTCGACCTGACGGGGCTCGATGCCGCGCCGGTCAATGAGCTCGATTCTGACGCCGGAATTGAGGAATGCCAGCTCGCGCAGGCGGTGCTCCAGGGTGGCAAAATCGAACTCGGTCATGGTGAAGACGTCGGGGCTCGGCAGGAAACTGACCTCCGTACCCTGGCGGCCGTCGGCCTCGCCGACAACGGCCAGCGGCGCATCGGCCTTGCCGTCGGAGAAGCTGACGGCGTACGCCTTGCCGTTGCGCCACACGCTCAAGCGGAGCCACGCCGACAGCGCGTTGACCACCGAGACGCCCACGCCGTGCAAGCCGCCTGAGACCTTGTAGGAGTTCTGGTCGAACTTTCCCCCGGCATGGAGCTGGGTCATGATGACTTCGGCCGCCGAGACGCCTTCGCTCGGGTGGATGTCGGTTGGGATGCCGCGGCCGTTGTCGAGCACCGTGCATGAGCCGTCGGGGTTAAGGATGACGATCACCCGATCGCAATGGCCGGCCAGGGCCTCATCAATGGCGTTGTCGACCACCTCGTAGACCATATGGTGAAGGCCCGAGCCGTCGTCGGTGTCGCCAATATACATGCCGGGGCGCTTGCGAACCGCATCGAGGCCCTTCAGGACCTTGATCGACTCCGCACCATAGGCCTCTTGTGGTGTTTCAGCTGGCAGTGTCATCGCTGTTCGATCATCCAATGTTGATTACGGCTGCACCGGCATGGCCCCCTGGCATGACCAAGCCGTCGCCGATGCGGAAAAACTCCGCCTTGCCATGAAGCGGCTCAAACAGCCGGGCGTCTGTTCCTGTCATCCAGGCCTGAACCCCAATTTCCTCGAGCTCACTGAACAGCCCCATCCGGCGCTCCTCGTCGAGATGCGCCGCAACCTCGTCGAGCAGCATGATCGGCGCCCAGCCGTCGCACGCCGCACGCACTGCCCGGGCATGGGCGAGCACAAGCCCGATGAGCAGGGCCTTCTGCTCGCCCGTTGAACATATTCGCGCATCCGTCGCCTTGGGTCCGTGCACCACCACGAGATCGCTGCGATGCGGGCCCTTGAGGCAACGGCCGGCCGCCCGGTCGGCCTTGCGCGAGTCTCGCAGCATTCTACGATATTCGTCCTCAACTTGCACCGCCGGTCGATGACGCACCCTGGCCTCGAGATCACCGTCGATCTCCAGCCTGGCCCACGGGAAGGCGGATTGGCTGCGCGCCGCCGGCATCTCGCTGATGAAGTCCTGCAGCGCATCGAGGCTGGTGACCCTGGCTGCGGCAATCGCCACCCCGGCCTCGGCCATTCCGTGCTCGAGGCCGGCAAGCCAGGCGGTCTCCGGCGCGCTGTCGCAAAGCAGACGGTTGCGCTCGCGCATCAGCTTATCGAAAGCGATGACCCTGCCGCCGTGCTCCGGGTCGACAGCGATGACCAGTCGATCGAGAAACCGCCGGCGGTCGCCGGCCGGGCCAGCAAACAGACGGTCCATGGCAGGCGTGAGCCACAAGAGCCGGAGATAGGCCGACAACGCCCCCGAGCTCTTTTGCGTTTCGCCGCCAATCTGAACCTGGCGGGCACCGTTTGCGGCGGCGCCGGGCTCGCTGGGACGGACCCAGGCGGTGCCCAGCGCCGTGGTACCGCACGGTCCTTCGATTTCGCTCGCCACCGCCCATCTCGCTTCGCCGTCCACTCGTGCCAGTTCCTCAAACGCGACGCCACGCAGGCCCCGGCCCGGCGCCAGTAGCGATATCGCCTCGAGCAGATTGGTCTTGCCGGCGCCGTTCGGGCCAGTGAGCACAACAGGCCCGCCCCCCGTCTCGAGCCTGAGGCCGGGATAACTGCGAAAGTCGGTCAGAGTCAGCCGGATGAGAGCTACCGCTCTCGCCGCCGACGGACCTGTGTCGTCGGCAACTCCACCGGGACGCCCGATGCTGAGTACGCTCATGTTACGCCACTGTATATGGGGTTCCTGGCCGCGACGACCAAGCCGTGACGCCCACCTGGACGGGCGCTCGATCGCCTCATACCCGCATCGGCATGAGGACAAACAGCGCCCGCTCATCTGTGGTGTCGCGGATCACCGTGGGCGAGCCCGAGTCGGCGAACCGGAAGGCCGCACTTTCGCCCTTCAGCTGGCCTGCAATATCAAGCAGATAGCGCGAGTTGAAGCCGATATCGAGCGGTTCGGAACGGTAGCTGACAGCCAGCTCTTCCTCCGCCGAGCCCGAATCGGGATTGTTGACCGACAACACCAGCCGGTCCTCGCCGACGTTGAGCTTCACGGCCCGGCCCTTCTCGCTGGAGATCGTCGACACCCGATCGACCGCTTGGGCGAACAGCCTGGTATCGACCTCCATGACCTTGTCGTTGTGGAGGGGGATGACGCGCTCGTAGTCGGGAAAGGAGCCGTCGATCAGCTTCGAAGTCAGTACCACGCCATCGAGTGCAAAGCGGATCTTGGTGGCTGACAGCGCCACCTCGACGGCGGCCTCGGCGTCTTCGACCAGCTTAGTGAGTTCAAGAACCGCCTTTCGCGGAATGATCACGCCGGGCATGCCGCGCGCACCGTCCGGGCACTCCACCTGGGCTTGTGCCAGGCGGTGACCGTCGGTCGCCACGGCTCTGAGCACGCCCGTGGGCTCGGTTGCCACGTCGTGCAGGTAGATGCCGTTGAGATAGTAACGCGTCTCCTCCGTCGACACGGCAAAACGGGTGGACTCGATAAGGGCCTTGAGTTCCTTGGCCGGGACCTCGAAGCGATGCGTCAATTCGCCGGCGGTGAGATCGGGGAAGTCCTGTGGCGGCAACGCCTGGAGCAGAAAGCGCGACCGCCCGGAGAACAGTGACAGGCGGCCTTCGTCCGGACCCTGGACGAGCTCGATCTGGGCCCCGTCGGGCAGCTTGCGCACGATGTCATACATCATGTGGGCCGGCACCGTGGTGGCACCGGACTGGCCGACATCGGCCGCAACGCTTTCGACGATCTCAAGGTCGAGGTCGGTGGCGGTCAGCCGTATGGTTCCGGCGTCGGCCTGAATCAGCACGTTCGATAGGATCGGAATGGTGTTGCGGCGCTCCACGACGCTCTGAACATGGTTGAGCGACTTCAAGAGCGCGGCGCGCTCGATGATCACACGCATTCTTCACCTCTTTGGGGCATGGAGCCCTCGAAACCCGGAAAAAAAGCCGCGGCAAGTGATTCGCTGCCGAATCCAGGCGCCCATGGGCGTGGGAGTGTGGCCCGGAACCGCGCCGGAGGCAAGGTTTAGTCTTGCGGCAGGTGCAATGGCTGGACTGTCTGGCCGCTCGGGCCCGCGGATGCGCCAGGGGCTTGTGCTCATTTACACTCGCGGCGGGGCCAGGCTGACGGCCGCTGTGCCCGCGTCGGCTGGGCTCGCGGCGGAGTTTTCCACCGAACAGATGAGCACATTCAGGCGGTCCTCGCTGCGCCGCAACATCAGGGGAAAAATGCGCGCTGCAACGAATTCCCAGCATTGTTGAGGAGTTGTCACCAGATGCTGGTAGCGAGATGTAATTGCAATGTCGCATTGCGGCAGTGCGGATGAAAGATTTATTGGGCGCTGGCCACGCAAGGCTGTACAAATCGTCGCGGTTTGCGCAAACTGCTAGGGGGGATGGCAGCTAGGAGTGGTCACGGCTGCCGGGCAGGTGGAACGTGGGTGTCAGAGTGATGGCGGGGAGCGGAGGGCTGGACAGCGGGACGAATCTGCAAACGCAGTCGGTGGATTTGGCTTCCGAGGCGGATGTCCGTGTGTTTCAAGTCTCGGGCTTCGTGAAGTGGTTCGACGTTTCCAGAGGTTACGGGTTCATCATCCCCGACAGCGGCCTGCCGGACGTGCTGCTGCACTTGAGCTGTCTCAAGCGCGACGGCTATGAGGCCCCGCTCGAAGGCACGCGCGTGCTCTGCGACGCGGTGGAACGGCCCAAGGGCATCCAGTGCCTGAGGGTGCTGTCGGTCGACACTTCGACGGCCATTCATCCGGTCGAGCGCACGCCGAGAACCCATGTTCAGGTGGCCGCCTCGAGCGACTGGGTGAAGGTCAAGGTCAAGTGGTTCAATCGAGCCCGCGGCTTCGGGTTCCTCACCGAAGGGGAGGGAACACCCGACATCTTCGTACACATGGAGGTGCTGCGCAGGACGGCGATCGCCGAATTGCAGCCCGACCAGACCGTCTATGTCCGCTTCGGTAACGGTCCCAAGGGGCTGATGGCAGCCGAGGTCCGGATGTCGCTCGACAATCGGCTGGCCCACACCAACTGAAAGCCCATGACAGTCCGGCTTGCCAGCCAGCGGCCCGCCATGGCCCGACTTGCGGCCGCGGCAGCCGCGGTGCTCGTGGTTGTCGTGCTCCTGATCCCGGCCGCAGCCACCGCCGCCGAACCGGCGCGCCTCGAGCCGGTCGTCGTAGAGACGGCGCAGGGCCGCTTCACCTTCACTGCTGAGATTGCCGATACCCCGCAACTGCGGCAGCGCGGCCTCATGTTCCGCCACCACTTGGCGGAAGATCGCGCCATGCTGTTCGACTGGGGCGAGGTGGCGCCGATCGCCATGTGGATGCGCAACACCTACGTGTCGCTCGACATGATCTTCATTGGCGCCGACGGCCGGGTGACCAAGGTCGCCGAGGCGACAGAGCCGTTGTCGGACACCATCATTACCTCCGATGGGCCGGTAGCGGCAGTGCTCGAGGTTGTGGCCGGCACTGCTGAGCGCATCGGACTTGAACCCGGAGACCGTGTGGACCACCCGATGTTTTCGGCGCCTTAATTTGACATAACCTCAGCGCCCGAACTTCGCCTTGGCCTCGATACGGCGGGCGTGCAGGATCGGCTCGGTGTAGCCCGAGGGCTGGCGGCGGCCCTCGAACACCAGGTCGCACGCGGCCTGAAAGGCGATGCTTGCGTCGAAGTCCGGAGCCATCGGGCGGTAGGCGGGGTCTCCGGCGTTCTGCTCGTCCACGACCTTGGCCATGCGCTTGAGCGTCTCCAGCACCTGCTCACGGCTGACGATGCCATGATGCAGCCAGTTGGCGATGTGCTGGGAGGAAATGCGCAAGGTGGCGCGGTCCTCCATCAGCCCGACATCGTTGATATCGGGCACTTTCGAGCAGCCGACCCCGTGCTCGACCCAACGCACCACATAGCCGAGGATGCCCTGGGCATTGTTGTCGATCTCGGCCTGAATGTCGTCAGACGTCCAGTTCGGCCGGTCGGCGAACGGAATGGTGAGGATGTCGTCGAGTGTTGCGCGGCTTGCACCCTTGAGCCTGGCCTGGCGCTCGGCGACATTCACCTGGTGGTAGTGCGTGGCATGCAGCGTCGCGGCGGTGGGCGATGGCACCCAGGCAGTCGTGGCGCCGGCCCGCGGATGGTCGATCTTGGCCTTGAGCATGTCGGCCATGCGGTCGGGCATGGCCCACATGCCCTTGCCGATCTGGGCATGGCCGGGCAGGCCGCAGGCGAGCCCGATGTCGACGTTCCAGTCCTCGTAGGCCAGCATCCATCGGGCCTGCTTCATGTCGCCCTTGCGGATCATTGGACCGGCCTCCATCGAGGTGAAAATCTCGTCGCCCGTGCGATCGAGAAACCCGGTGTTGATGAAGCAGATACGCTGACGCGCCGCCCGGATGCATTCCTTGAGGTTCACCGTGGTGCGGCGCTCCTCGTCCATCACCCCCATTTTGAGGGTGTTGCGGGCAAGCCCCAACAGGTCCTCAAGCTCGCAGAAGAATTCCGCCACCAGGGCCGCCTCACGAGGTCCGTGCAGCTTCGGCACCACGACGTAGACCGAGCCTGCCTGGCTGTTGGCGCGCCGTCCTTGCGGTCCCACGTCGTGGAGCGCGATGGCTCCGTTGACCAACCCATCGATGAGGAACTCCGGAGCCGGATTGCCGCCGTCGTAGGATATGGCGTCGAGCGTCATCAGCAGCCCGACATTGCGCACCAGCATCAGGCTCGTGGCCTTGAGCGCCAGCGCGCTGCCGTCGGGTGCGGTGTAGCGGCGCGGCGGGTTCAGCCTGCGCGTGAGCGAGCGACCACCCTTGTCGAAGGTCGTCTCTAAGGTGCCCTGCATGAGGCCAAGCCAGTTGCGGTAGACGGCCACCTTGTCCTCGGCATCGACGGCAGCGACCGAGTCCTCGCAATCCACGATGGTGGTCAGCGCCGCTTCCAGCACCACGTCGGCGACCCCGGCGTCGTCGCTCCGTCCCACCTGATTGTCCCGGTCGATCAGTACGTCGATATGCAGGCCGTTATTGACGAGAAGGAGTGAGCTGGGGGCTGAGGTTTCGCCGGCAAAGCCAGCGAACTGGTTGGGATCGACGAGCCCGGTCTTCGATCCGCTGGCGAGCGCCACGATGAGCATGCCGTCCTCGATGGTGTAGCGCGCCACGTCCGCATGGCTGCCGCCGAAGATCGGAACCGCCTCGTCGAGGAAGGCCTTGGCCCAGGCGACCACCTTTTGACCGCGACGCGGATTGAAGGACGGCCGGCGCTCGGCCCCGTCGGTCTCGGGGATGGCGTCGGTGCCGTAAAGTGCGTCATAGAGCGAGCCCCAACGGGCGTTGGCGGCGTTGAGGGCATAACGAGAGTTGCTCATCGGCACGACCAGTTGAGGTCCGACAAGGCGGGCGATCTCCTCGTCGAGGTTGGGCGTCGTAACCGAAACGTCCTCGCCCTCGGCCACCAGGTAACCGATGTCGGTGAGGAAGGAGCGGTATGCTTGAGGATCATGCGGCTTGCCGCGGCGCGCCCGGTGCCAGTCGTCGATCTTACCTTGCAGGACGGCGCGCTCGGCCACCAGCGCCCGGCTTCTGGGCGCAAGCGCGTGGATGATGCGCTCGGCGCCGGCCCAGAACCGGTCCAGCGAAATACCGGTGCCGGGCAGCGCTTCGTTGGCGACGAAGTCATGGAGCACGCGGGCGATCTCGAGCCCGCCGTGGCGGATAGTGTCGGTCATGTGGCTACCTTACTGAAATAATGAGCCGGGCGCTGCTGCGGTTTCAAGCCCGCCGGCCTCGCAATGCCGCAGGCTCAGGCCCCCCGCTTGCCCAGTCGAGAAGCTCCACCGTGTGCACGATGGGGATCTGAGTGCCGCCGGCGATCTGGGTGATGCAGCCGAGATTGCCGGTGGCGATGACATCGGGGGCGGTCCTTTCGATGTTGGCCACCTTGCGGGCGCGGAGCCGCGAGGCGATGTCAGGCTGCAGGATGTTGTAGGTGCCGGCCGAGCCGCAGCACAGATGGCCTTCCGGCACGTCGACGACCTCAAAGCCGCACGCCGCGAGCAGCGTCTTGGGCTCGGTCCTGACCTGCTGGCCGTGCTGCATTGAACAGGGTGAATGATAGGCGACTCGGAGCTTGCGAGGTGCACTGACTTCGGGCGCACCAAGCCCGAGCAGCGCCTCGGAGATGTCGCGGGCGAGCCCCGAAACCCGCATCGCCTTGTCGGCATAGGCCGGATCCAGCCGCAGCATGTGGCCGTACTCCTTCACCGTGGTGCCGCAGCCCGAGGCGTTGATGACGACGGCATCGAGGCCGATTCCATCCATTTCGGCAATCCACACGTCGATGTTCTGCCGGGCGCGGGCGAGCGCGTCGTGTTCCTTGCCCATGTGCTGGGTAGCCGAGCCGCAGCAGCCCATGGCTTCGGGTATCACCACCTCGACACCGAGACGGTTGAGCAGCCGCACGGTGGCGGCATTGATGGCCGGGGCCAGCACATCCTGGACGCAGCCGGTGAGGAGCGCCATGCGGGCTCGGGGCTTGCCTGCCGGCGGATGGAGGCCGGGGCGCACGGCTTGACTCGCCGCCGGCAGCTGCCGCGGGGCGAGGTCGAGCATAGCGGCGAAGGGTTTCAGGCCCGATATGCGGCGCATGAGCGGCGCCAGCGGCCGGCCGAGCTTGGACAGCCAAATCGCGGTCCGGAATCGTGCCGGTTCGGTGATCACCGCGGCGAGAACCGCCCTGAGGAAGCGGTCGAGAAAGGGGCGGCGGTAGGTGCGCTCGATATGGGCGCGGCCCTCGTCGATGAGATGCATGTAATGCACGCCCGACGGGCAGGTGGTCATGCACGACAGGCAGGACAAGCAGCGATCGATGTGCTTGACCTCCTGGGCCGTGGCCGGCCGCCCCTGCTCCAGCATCTGTTTCATCAGGTAGATGCGGCCGCGCGGGCTGTCGAGTTCATCGCCGAGCAGCACATAGGTCGGGCAGGTGGCGAGGCAAAAGCCGCAGTGCACGCAGGTGCGCAGGATCGAGTTGGCCTCGGCGAGCTTCGGATCCTTGAGCTGCTCGGCTGTAAAATGCGTTTGCATCAGGGATACATGCGTCCGGGATTAAGAATTCCGCTGGGATCGAAGGCCTCCTTTACGCGCCGGGTGAGTGCGGCAAGGGCCGGTGGCTGCGGCTGGAAGACCCCCACGGAGGCGCGCAAGGCGGCCGGCGCCCGGATCAGCGTGGCGTGGCCCGCGGCCGGGGGGATGGCGCTGCGAATGGCGCTGGCCGAGCCGTCCTCGGTTGTGGGCACGTCGAACCATACAAGGCCGCCCGCCCAGTCGTAGAAGCCGCGCGCCTGGCATGATCTGCGCAATGACTCGAGCACGCGGGGCCCCTCCATCGGCGGCACCGAGACGCGCCACACCAGCCGGTCCTGGCTGTCGGCGAGATAATGGACGTCACGCACTTCGGCCCACAAGCCCCGCGATGCTGCTTCGTCCAGGCGCTCAAGGGCGCCGAACGGTTTCAGGATCTCCGACAGCCGGTCGGCGCGAAACTTTACCGACGGGCCGATGCCTTCGAGCCGAAGAAGCGTCACGGGGGCGTTTGCCGACCGCACGAGGTCGACGGCGGAAGCGGCCGCCATGCCGCCCGGCAGATGGGCCGCGCCCGACACATCGGCAGCCGACTGCATGGCCGCACTCATGGCGCGTACTGCCGCATCGTCGGCGAGGCCGGCAAGCACGACCGTCGCCTCGGTCTCCGGCGCCGGCAGCACTTTGAACGTGGCTTCGGCCAGGACGGCGAGTGTGCCCCATGAGCCCGCCATCAGCTTTGATAGGTCATAGCCGGTCACGTTCTTCATCACCCGGCTGCCGGACTTGAACGTCTCGCCACGGCCCGAGACAGCGGTAAAGCCGAGGAAATGGTCGCGCGCCGCGCCCGCCTTGATGCGCCGGGGGCCGGCGAGATTGGCTGCCACCAGACCGCCGAGCGTGCCGGCATGGTCGCTGCCGAGAAGCCGCGAGAAGTCGGGAGGCTCGAAGGCGAACTGCTGGCCGCTGCCGGAGAGCAGCGTCTCGATGTCGCTCAACAGTGTGCCGGCGCCGGCCGTCAGGACCAGCTCTTCGGGCTCATAGAGGCGGATGCCCGACAGTGCCGAAAGGTTGAGCGTCACCGAAGTCTGCATCGCCCGGCCGATAGCGCGCTTGGTGCCGGTGCCGACGATTTCGAGTGGCGCTTGGTTGTCGACCGCCCAGGCCACCGCCCCGGCGAGGTCATCCGGCGTCTGCGGTCGCAGGGTATCGGCCATTGCCGGGTCAGTACCGTGGAAGGTGCGGGAACGGCACCGCGCCCTTGTGCACGTGCATGCGGCCAAGTTCGGCGCAGCGGTGGAGGGTGGGGAACACTTTTCCGGGATTGAGCAGACCTTTGTCGTCAAACGCGCATTTGACCCGCTGCTGGTGCTTGAGGTCGATATCGGTAAACATCTCACCCATGAGATCGCGCTTTTCCACGCCGACCCCGTGCTCGCCGGTGAGAACTCCGCCCACCTTCACGCACAGCTTGAGGATATCGGACCCAAATGCCTCTGCGCGCTCCAGTTGCCCCGGCTCGTTGGCGTCATAGAGGATCAGCGGATGCAGATTGCCATCTCCGGCATGGAACACATTGGCGACCTTAAGGCCGTAGTGGTCGGACATTTCGCGCATGGCCGCCAGCACATCGGGCAGCCTGGCGCGCGGAATGGTTCCGTCCATGCAGTAGTAGTCGGGGGAGATGCGCCCGACCGCCGGGAACGCCGCCTTGCGGCCGGCCCAGAACAGAACCCGCTCTTCCTCCGAAGTGGAGGCTCGCACGGTGCTGGCGCCGCACTCTTCGGCAATGCTTGAAACGCGGGTGATGAGATGGTCGACCTCAACCTTGGGCCCGTCAAGCTCGATGATGAGGAGCGCTTCGACATCGAGCGGATAGCCGGCATGGACGAATGCTTCCGCGGCGTGGATCGCCGGCCGGTCCATCATTTCCATGCCGCCGGGGATGATGCCGCCTGCGATGATGCGGGCCACGCAATTGCCGGCCTGTTCAGAGGTCGGAAAGCCGACCAGCACGGCGCGGGCCGTCTCCGGCTTCTGAAGGATTCGCACGGTCACCTCGGTGACGACGCCGAGCAGCCCTTCCGATCCGGTGAGAAGTCCGAGCAGGTCGTAGGCCTCGCTGTCGAGATGCTTGCCGCCGATGCGCACGATCTCGCCGGTAACGAGCACGAGTTCGAGGCCCAGTACATTGTTGGTGGTGAGGCCGTATTTGAGGCAGTGGACGCCGCCTGAGTTCTCCGCCACGTTGCCGCCGATGGTGCAGGCGATCTGCGAGGACGGGTCAGGGGCGTAATAGAAGCCGTTGCCCTGAACCGCATCGGTGATACCGAGATTGGTCACTCCCGACTGGGCGACGACGCAGCGGTTGTCGTAGTCGATCTCCAAGATGCGGTTGAACTTGCCGAGGCCCAGGAGCACGCCGTCGGCGAGTGGCAGCGCGCCGCCCGACAGCGACGTGCCGCCGCCGCGCGGCACCACCGGCACGCCTGCCTCATGGCAATATTTGAGGATGCGGCTGACCTGCTCGGTGGTTTCCGGCAGCACCACGACCAGCGGCACCTGGCGATAGGCGGTGAGCCCGTCGCTCTCGTAAACGCGCATCTGCTCGAGCGTATCGATCACGCCTTCACCGGGCACGATGCTCTTGAGCGCCGCGACGATCTCGGCGCGCCGCTCTAGCACATCGGCATCAGGCTCTGGCATCTTCATCGACATGGGCGTCCTTTGGCGGCCGTATCGCTCCGGATAGAACAGAATTTGTTACCAGTTCCGGCAAATGCATGCAAACAAGCCCCGAGCGGGCGTCGAGGGGGCGTCGAGCGGGTGCTCGTTAAACCTTGCATGGAAGGAAATTGAATGGTCCGCCTGGACGGCAAATCACTCACCATTGCGGATGTCGTGGCCATCGCACGCGACGGCGCCGAAGTCGCGCTGACGCACGAGGCACGCACTGCAGTCGAGGCGTGCTTCCGTTTCCTGTCCGACCTCATCTCCGAAGGGCGCCCGATTTACGGCATTACCACGGGCTTTGGCGCTCTCGATGGCTGTGCCGTCACCCCGGAGCACAATCGGGCCCTGCAGCACAACCTGCTCAAGAGTCATGCCGCAGGAACCGGTCGTCCCATGGCTGATGATGCCGTACGCGCCATGATGGCCGTACGCGCCAATGTCCTTGCAAGCGGCATGACCGGGGTGAGCCCCGCCACGCTCGATGCGCTGATCGCCATGCTGAACGTTCACGCCACGCCGCGCGTGCCAGAGCAGGGCTCGGTGGGCGCCTGCGGCGATCTTGCCCCCCTGGCCCACATGGCATTGCCGCTCATAGGCCTCGGTTCGGTGTCGCTCAGCGGCGACCCGTTTCAATCGGGCAGGGTGGCCATGGAGCGCGCCGGCATCGAGCTTCCGCCGGTCGAGGGCCGCGACGGCATTGCGCTGATCAACGGCACCGAGCAGACGACCGGCATCGGCTGCCTGGCGCTTCATGACGCCCGCCGCCTGGTGCGGATCTCGGAAGCCGTGGCAGCT
Organism: uncultured Rhizobiaceae bacterium; assembly: GCA_964461545.1. Lineage (GTDB taxonomy): Bacteria > Pseudomonadota > Alphaproteobacteria > Rhizobiales > Aestuariivirgaceae > CAYWVA01. The sequence continues at coordinate 14,390 of CAYWVA010000013.1, forward strand.
CTTGCCATGGAGGCCCTCGGGGCGGTCGACGACTCCTTCGACCGGCGGGTGGCGCTGTGGAAACCGCACCGCGGCCAGATCGCGACTTCGAAGGCCCTTGCCGCACTCACCAGACAGTCGCGCGCCGTGCTGCCGCCGCGGCCCAGCCGGATGCGCGACGCGCTCAGCCTCAGATGCATCCCACAGGTGCTCGGCGCCACCCGCGATGCCATCGAGCATGCGGTCGAGGCCCTGGAGATTGAAATCAACGCCGCCAACGACAACCCGTTGTTCGGTGTCGCCGACGGGTTCGTAACCTCGAACTCGGGCAATTTTCACGGCCAGCGGGCCGCCGAGGCGCTCGACTATGCCGCCAACAGCGTCACTTCGCTGGCTGTAATGAGTGAACGGCGTTCAGCGCGCCTCGTCGACCCCAACCACAACGGCGGGCTGCCGGCCTTCCTCATCCACCCCGAGGCCGTGCCTGGAGCGAATTCGGGCTTCATGATCGCCCAGTACACGGCAGCGGCTGTCGTGGCGGAACTGAGAATGCGCGCCATCCCGGCAGCCATCCAATCGATCCCGACCTCGGCCAATACCGAGGATCACGTGCCCATGGCGCCGCTTGCGGCGCGGCGTGCCGCGTTCTCGGTCGACAACGCCTGGACCGTCATTGCCATCGAAGCGCTTCTCGCCGCTCAAGGACTTGCTCTGCGGGGCCTGGACCCGGCCCCGGCGCTGGCGCCCCTCCATGAGGCGATCCGCGAGGCCGTGCCCACCATGATCGACGATCGGGTCATCAGCGAAGACATCTCGGCACTGCGCGGGGTGCTGATGAGGCCGGATCTGCCGGCTCTCCCTGAGGGGCCGTCCTGAACGGGCCGAGCCTATCCTCCCGGAAGCAGCAGGAGCACCGCCGACATCAGCTTGCGGGTGTCGTTGAGCATGGCGGGGCGCTCGCGGCGCCAGCGCACGAGGACTGCGGCCGCGGCGTCCGGATCGATGGCACCGGCCGGGTCGAAGGCCTCCAGGCGGGCGCGCGCTTCCTGCGCCAGTTCATGCCATTTGATCCGCCAGCGCTCCTCATAGGTGGCGCGGTGGCGCTGCTCCAAGCGCATGTGGAAGAGCGAGCTTCGCGCCACCCGCGGCGCCGTCATGGTGGCGATCCATGATTGCGTTCGCGGCCAGCGCCGGCGAGCCTCCTGCCACAGCGCCTGCGCCGCCGGATCGCTGTCGCGCGCCAGGCATCGGGCGTAATTGGCAAGCGCCGTGGCGAGCCGCGGGTCGTCCTCGGCGAAGCTCTCGCGGGCCACATACAGGCAGCGGCCGGCCAGCGCCTTGGCTTGCCCCTCCTCGCCGCCGGCCAGGGCCTCGCACTGCTCCGCTGCCTGTTCTTCCCAGTCGAGATCGGCCCGCCGCCAGCCGGCCGCAAACAGATCGTGGTCGCTCCACGTCTCGCGCATTGAGGGCTCAGGCACCGAGATAGGCCCGTTTGACGTGGGCGTTCTCGTGCAGGTCGCGGGCCGGGCCTTCGAGCGCCACCGATCCCGTCTCCAGCACATAGGCGTATTGCGCCAGCCGCAAGGCCAGCTCGGCATTCTGCTCCACCAGGACCACCGGGACTCCAGTCTTGACGATATGGGTGATGATGCGGGCGATCTCCTGAACCATCACCGGGGCAAGGCCCATCGACGGCTCATCGAGAAGCAAAAGGCGCGGACGCGACATCAGCGCCCGGCCGATCGCCGCCATCTGCTGCTCGCCGCCGGACAGCGTTTTGGCCCACTGGCGGCGGCGCTCCTTCAGTCGCGGGAAGCCCTGGAACACGGATTCGAGGTCGCGCTCGATGCCCTCGGCGTCGCGGCGCAGAAACGCCCCGGTGCGCAAATTCTCCTCCACCGTCAAGTCGGGAAACACCCGGCGGCCCTCCGGCACATGGGCGATGCCGCGGGCGACGATCTTTTCCGCCGCCAGGCGATCGATGCGCTCGCCGTCGAAGCGGATCTCGCCGCGCGAGATGGCGGTGAGGCCCGAAATGGCCCTCAGACACGTGGTCTTGCCGGCCCCATTGCCGCCGATGATGGTCACCACGCCGCCCGGCGGCACGTGCATGGAGACGCCCTTGAGTGCCGTCACCTGGCCGTAACAAACCTCGACCCCGGCGATCTCAAGCAGCATGGTCGGGGCGCCCCAGATAGGCCTCGATCACCGCCGGGCTGGTGCGCACCTCTTCGGGCGTGCCTTGGGTAAGCAGCGAGCCGAAATTCATCACCGTGATGACGTCGCACAGGCCCATCACGGCCTGCATGTCGTGCTCCACCAGCATGATGGTGACGCCGCGATCGCGGATGGCGCGGATCAGCCCCATCATGATGCGGGTTTCTTCCGGGTTCATGCCGGTGAACGGCTCATCGAGCAGAATGAGCTTCGGATTGGCGGCGAACGCCACCGCCATGCCGAGCGTGCGTGCATGGCCGTGGGGCAGGTTGCCGGCCATCTCGTGGCGCAGGTCGTGGAGGCCGAAGAACTCAAGCAGCGTCTCGGCGCGGGCCGTGGCGCCGGCCTCCGTGGCGCGGTCGGTGCCGAGGATGCGCGACACAAAGCCGGCGTGGGCCGAGCCGTGGCAGCCGACGCGGACATTGTCGAGGACGGTCAACTCCTTGAACAGCGTCGTGCCCTGAAAGGTGCGCACCAGTCCGAGGGCGGCAAGCGCGCTGGTGCGCATGCCGGCGACATCGTTGCCCTGATAGATCACCCGTCCCGATGTCGGGGCATAGTAGCCCGAGATGACATTGAATGTCGTGGTCTTGCCGGCGCCGTTGGGGCCAATGAGTCCGTGGATCGAACCGGGCGCAATGGCAAAGCTCAGGTTGTTGACCGCCACCAGCCCGCCGAAGTGCCGCGCCAGATTGCGCACTTCGAGCATCGGTTGAACGCTGGCAGACATACCTTGTGCAAACCTCTCGAATAGGTGCAATCGCGCCCGGCGCGACGGTGCGCGACGGCGCCGAGCCTAGTCGAAAGCCGCCCGTGCCGCCAAGCTGTTTTGCACTGTGTGGTCTCGGCTTGAATTTGCGCAACGCGGGTGGGAAGCCGGCTCGGGAATGTCGACTGACCTGCCGTGCCCGCCATCCGGTTGCGTCTTCGCTTTCCCTCAAGCTGCAAAGCCGGCTATCATGACCTGCGCGAGGAGAAGCCCATGGACACGCTGAAGGTCGCCTGCATCCAGAACTGCGCCACCCCGGAGGTCGACCACAACATCGAGGTGTGCCTCAAGCTGACGCGCCAGGCGGCAGCGCAAGGCGCCCGCCTGATTGCCTTGCCAGAGTATTTTTCAGGCCTCAGAACCGAGGGGCCGCTGATCATCCCGGTGGCGTTCCGCGAGACCGAGCACCCGGTGATCCCGGCCTTCGCGGCGGCGGCGCGCAACCTCGAGGTCACGCTGCTGCTCGGCTCGCTCGCGGTCCTCGCCCCGGGCGGGCGGATCTTCAACCGCAGCGTCGTCATCGACCGGCAGGGCCGGATCGCCGCCCGCTACGACAAGATCCATCTGTTCGACGTCGATCTGGCGGAGGGCAAGGTGGTGCGGGAGTCGGCTACTATTGCGCCGGGCAGCGAGGCAATCGTTGCCACCGCCGAAGGGGCCGCCGTCGGGCTTACCATCTGCTACGACCTGCGCTTTGCACAGCTCTACCGGGCGCTCGCCCAGGCCGGCGCCGAGGTGCTCGCGGTGCCGGCGGCCTTCACCAAGCTCACTGGCGAGGCCCATTGGCACATTCTCAACCGCGCCCGGGCGATCGAGAACGGCGCATATGTGATGGCGCCGTGCCAATTCGGCGCCCTTGCCGGCGGGGCGGAGTGCTACGGCCATTCGCTGATCGTCGACCCGTGGGGCCGGGTTCTGGCTGATGGCGGCGAGGAGGAGGGAATCATCGTTGCCGAGATCGACCTCGCCGAGGTCGCGGCGGCTCGGCGCCGCATTCCTTCGCTCAGCCACGACCGCCCGTTCCGGCTGGCGGAGGCCCGCGAGGCGGCAGAGTAGGCGCCGGTGTCGGTGTCGCGCCTGCGGGCTTCAATCGATCAACTTCCGACCTGGCCGGCGCTGAGCCTCGCCGCTGTGCTCGCCGTCGGCGTCGCCACTTGGTTCTACGCGCCGACGTACCAGCGCTGCAACGAGCTCAAGGAGACGCGCGAGGGCTTGCGTACCGCCATCGAAGCGGCCGGCCGGACCGGCACCACACTGGATCTTGCCGCCTTCCTGCCTGGCACCTGGGACGAGGTGCGCATCGCTCAAGGCCACCGCCTGGAGCGCGGCCAGCGGCCCTATCATTGCCCATTCAACTGGGATCTGACGCGCGAGCAGCGCCGCGCCCTGATCGCCTCGGGTGATTACACCCTGATCGGTTTTTTCGAGAGGGGGCAGTTCCAACGCTATATCGAGTACCGCGGCGACTGGGCGCGCTTTGAGGGCGAGGTCGACTCGATCGGCCGCGCCGATGCGCGCTTTCGCGTGGCACAGTCGAGCTTCGGGCCGGCCGTCCTCACACCGGCTCGCCCCTGACAAAACCGTCGATCCATCCGCTGCGATAGCCGTCGGCACGCCACAGCACGGGAAAGAAGCTCTCGTCCATGTCGAGTGAGCCGGCCTTCTTGTACCGGCCATAGATGGGCCCGACGGTGTGGAGCTGGAAGCGGGCCGCCGATGACATGCAGTGGGCAACCAGCGAGCGGCGCGGAGCCGTGCCGCGATTGGCGCGCGAACCGTGCCAGGTGCGCCCGTGGTGGATCACGGCTGAGCCCGCCGGCACCTCGATGGCGACGAAGTCAAGGGAGGCCCCGGCATGGGCTGCGGCGGTGCGCAGGTCGGCCAGCGGATCGTCGGGGCCGTGGAACTGGCCGATCGGCGGCGACAGCGGCCATTTGTGCGAGCCGCGCACATATTCGATAGTGCCCTGGTCGGCGCGAGTGTCGTCGAGGGTGATCCAGAAGGTCATCAATTCGGGCGGGTCAATCCAGGTCTGGTAGCTGTCGTCCTGGTGGAAGCCCAGCGGCCTGGCGCCCGACGGCTTCCAGATCACATTGTCCTGGTTGATACGGGCGCCTGGCCAGCCGCGCAAGGTTGCGCAGGCGCGACCGACGTCGGAGCGCAGCACGACCGCGGCGATCACCCGGTCGGACTTCCAGCCATTGCAGATCTGGCGCGTCAGGTCGGGCGCGTCGCGGCCGTCGCGCCAGTTCCATTCGTCCGGCATCAGCCCGGTTTCGAATTCGCCGCGAAACAGCAGTGGGAAGCGTTGACGCGCCGCCTCGATAGTGGCGGCATCGAGGACGTTTTCGATGACCACGTAGCCGTCGTGCCGGAAGGTTTCGATGTCGCGGCCGGTCAACTCGACCGCCGCCGCTACTTCAGGCAATCTCGGCTCAATATTCGCTGAAGCGTGGTAATCGCTCGATCTCATTTTGCACCTGCTCTACACCGTCCACACTGCGCACCAGCGTCTCGACTTCATCCGAAGTGGCGTAATCGGCAACGGCCCCATACAGTCTCACGGTTCCGTCGCTGACATCAACATAGACATCTCTGGCGCGTTTCGCGAGGGCGCCTGGCTGACGCAATCGTGCGGTGATGACTGCCGCGAGCAGCTTGTCGCGGAGTAGTTGCCGCGTTTCCTCGGTCTCTTCGAACTCGGGGCTCGCGGCCGCATCGACGACGATCTGGGCGCAGGTCTCGATGGACAGGTGCTCGGTGTTGAGGACCAGATCATAGTTCTCGGCGTCGCGCCAGCTTGACTCGAAGAAGCGAATGAACGCCCCGGGTATGCAAGGCATCGCTGCGCTTGATTTCTCGCCGGGCGACCGCTTGGGTCATATTCAGCCGTTGCATCATCTCGTCGACACGCAAGGCCATTGGTGCGCAGATTCGCACGCACAGAACGTGGGGGATCGGATGCAACAGGCAGGTCGCACCCCAGCCTCGAATGACCACGTTGCCTCTGATCACGCGTCGGAAGACCTCGGCGGAAGTGAGTTGGTTGCTGCCTTGGGTGGCTGGCGGGCCTCGTTCTGAGCGCCACCGGGTTCAAGAAAGCGGCGGACCTCGCTCTGTCCGGCGGCTGTCTGTTTATCGGAGTGGGACTCGATGAGTTCGTGGTGGACCAGTTCAAGGCCGAGTTTGAGAGCCACCTGGCCGGCGACATCCTTGCCGCGCGTCCCCATTTCGCGGGTCATGGTGATGATCGTCATCCACCCTCCGACGTGAAGCCCGGATGCCTCGGATGGACGGCAATCGTGCGTGCAGAATGAACCTTCCCGGCTTCGACGGCAAGGCGAATCGCCGCCCACCTCGCATGGTCTCGCGAAGCCGGAAAGGCCTGGCCGTTCAGAGTACATGCCACTGCGCCGGCCCGATGGCGTCAAGTGTCTTCGGCGCCGATGAGGTCCTGCCGGGCGGTCTCGAGATGGGCGGTGATGGCTTCGACGGCGCCATGCGAATCGCGGTGGCTCAGGGCGTTGAAAATCTCCCGATGCTGGACGTTGTAGGCGGCGATCTTGGCCGGCGTCAGGATGACCCGCTTCATCCGGTCCCACTGGGCATGGGCCCTCACCGCATTGATCTGCTGATAGACCTTGAGCAGTAGCGGGTTACGCGAGCACCGGGCAAGCTGGACGTGAAACTCCATGTCCCAGTGGGTGAACTGGTCCTGATCGGAACCACAGGCCTCGATGCGCTGCAGCACCGCCTCGAAGCTGTCGAGGTCGCGCCTGGTCGCGTGGATGGCGGCGAGCCGCGTCATATAGGGCTCAACGGCAAACCGGGCCTCGATGAGCTGCATCGGGCTGATGAGATCGGCCACGTCGGCATCGGGAGCCAGGATCGGCCCGGCATAATTGACGAAGGTGCCCGAACCGACCCGGCGGACCACCAGCCCGCGCGACTCGAGCTGGTCCAGGGCCTTGCGAATGGTCGAGCGCGCGGTGCCAAGCGAGATGGCCAGCTGACGCTCAGGCGGAAGCTGGTCGCCATCGCTGAACACGCCGGTCTCGATGGCGCGCTTGAGCCGGTTGATGATAGCATTGGCGCTGCGCGCCGCCACGAGACCGAGATCGTCGGAAGCGCTGCGCGCTTGGCGCTCGCCTGAGGGCTCACCGGCAATGGCCTCGAATGGGTCGCTCATTGGTTCATAATTGGCGAAAATTGGTTTGCAATGGGTCCCAACTTGTGGCTCATTATGCCAGCAGTCGACGGGTGCCCGTCAAGCGTGTCTGCGCACAAGCGTGGTGAATTCAAGGAGGTCGACACGTCCATGGCAATTCCGGCAGGCGTCAAATATGCCGTCATCGGCGCCGGCATTCATGGCCTTTCCACCGCCTATCACATGGCCCTGAAGCTGAAAGAAACCGGCCGGGGATCGGGGGCCGACATCCTGGTCGTCGACAAGACCGCGATTGCGGCGGGCGCCTCGGGCATCGCCTGCGGGGTGGTACGCAACAACTATTACCAGCCGGCCATGCGCGAGCTCATGGCGCACAGCGTCGAGGTCTGGGAGAGCGATCCCAAAGCCTACAGCTACCATCCGGTCGGCTACATGCAGATCAGCCCCGAGGTCATGCATGAGCAGGTGGCGACTATCTACGACCAGCAAAAGGCCATCGGCTATGAGTCGGTGTTCGTGGAGGGGGCGCGCGACAGCGCAGCCTACATGAAGACCTTGTTCGATGACTGGCAGGCCAAGGGGATCACTTCGGTTCTGCACGAAAAGAAAGGCGGCTATGCCAACAACACCGCCTCGGTCTATGGCCTGGCCGGGAAGGCGGAGGCCGAGGGCGTGCGGATCCTCACCGGCGTCGAGGTCCAAGGCTTTGAGTTCGGTGGCAACAGCCAGGCGGTAACGGCGCTCGTCACCGATCGCGGCCGCATCGGCTGCGACTTTGTGGTGGTCGGTGCCGGTCCATGGGTCAACCGGATCTGGAACATGCTTCAGTTGCCGCGCACCGTCTCGATCAAGGGCGGCGACGGCACCATGCATGACGGCGTGCGCATGTGGAAGTACTGGTGCCTGGAGGAGGGCACGCTGGGCATCGACCCCAATCTGCACAAGACCAATGACGGGCGCATGCCGCCGGTCATCCATGTCGACACCGATGCGCCGCTATATTCCGATGTCGATGGCTCGCTCATCACCGACAAGCTGTGGGGCCTCTATTACAAGCCCGACTTTAACTTCGGCGGCATCCAGGGCGGCGCTTCGCCCTATGACGTCGCGACCGACCCCGACGATGTCGCCGTCGACCCTTATGGACCCGACTCGCCTGACTTCATCGTCGGCGATGAGTTCATCCACATGTGGTGCTCGATGCTCGCCCACTGCCAGAAGCGCTTCGAAGGCAAGATCGTGCTGTACAAGACCGACGAGCCGTCTGGCGGCCTCGGCTGCTTCACGCCCGACAATTTTCCGGTGTTCGATGTCTTCCGCGACAATGTCTACGTCATCGCCGACTCCAACCACGGCTATAAGATGATCGGCGTCGGCAAGCTGGTGGCGCAGGAGATCGTCGGCGAGCCGAGCCGGCTGCTTGAGCCGTTCCGGTTCTCGCGCTACGCCGAAGGCAGGCTGCATCCGGCGTCGCGCAGCCCGTTCCCGTGGAGTTGAATGTGGCGGTTGTCCGAATTGGTTCGAAATTGGTAGGCTGACGGCGCGCCGATCGGCACCCAGCATCACCTAGGAGTGGAACGTCCATGGCTAAAGCGAAACAGGATATCGAGAACTTCGTCGAAGCGGCGGGCCGCGCCAAGCTCGTCAAGCAGGTCCGCAAGAAGATCG
>CAYWVA010000014.1:0-22948 GCA_964461545.1 uncultured Rhizobiaceae bacterium
CCAGTGCCTCGGCATAGAAGGCCTTGGAGCGTTCGTAGTCGGATACCGCAAAGCCAACGTGATCGATCATTTCTGTCTCCTCACATCCGCCGCTCGACCATCATCTTCTTGATCTCGGCGATCGCCTTCGCCGGGCTCAGGCCCTTGGGGCAGACCTGGGTGCAGTTGAGGATGGTGTGGCAGCGATAGAGGCGGAACGGGTCTTCGAGTTTGTCGAGGCGCTCGCCGGTGGCCTCGTCGCGGCTGTCGCTCAGCCAGCGATAGGCCATGAGCAGCGCGGCGGGCCCGAGGAAGCGCTCGCCGGTCCACCAGTAGGAGGGGCACGAGGTAGTGCAGCAGGCGCACAGGATGCACTCGTAGTAGCCGTTGAGCTTGTCGCGGTCTTGGCGCGACTGGCGCCATTCGGTTGCAGGCTCGGGGCTGACGGTTTGGAGCCAGGGCTCGACGGAATGGTACTGGGCGTAGAACCGCGACAGGTCGGGCACCAGGTCCTTGACCACCGGCTGGTGGGGCAGGGGGTAGATCGCCACCGCCCCGGGGAACTCCTCGATGCCCTTGGTGCAGGCGAGCGTGTTGGCCCCGCCGATATTCATTGCGCACGATCCGCAGATGCCCTCGCGGCAGGAGCGGCGAAAGGTCAAGGTGGCGTCCTGCTCGTTCTTGATCTTGATGAGGGCGTCGAGAACCATGGGCCCGCACGTTTCGAGATCGACGTGATAGGTATCGATGCGCGGGTTCTGGCCGTCGTCGGGGTTCCAGCGGTAGACGCGGAACTCTTTCAGTCGCTTGCCTTCGGGCTTGGGCCATGCCTTGCCCTGGGTGATCTTGGAGTTCTTCGGAAGCGTGAATTGGACCATGGTTCTTCAACAAACCCCGCTCAGTATTCCATGTCGATGGTCGGACTCTACGAGTCCTATGACGACATCTCGGTCCACTAATATACCCTTGCCTTGGGCTTGATATACTCGATCTCGTTGGACAGCGTGTAGCTGTGAACCGGGCGTGAACCGACGCGGATCTGGCGCTTGTCGCAGTCGGCCCAGGCAAGCGAGTGCTTGAGCCAGTTTTCGTCGTCACGGTCGGGATAATCCTCCCGCGCATGCGCTCCGCGGCTTTCGGTGCGGGCGAGCGCGCATTCGATGGTGGCCGATGCCTGGGAAATCAGGTTGTCCCATTCGAGCGTCTCGACCAGGTCGGAATTCCACACCAGAGAGCGGTCGGACACCCGGATGTCCTCCACCCCGGCCCACACCTCGCGGATCCGCCTGGCTCCCTCAGCAAGCGTCTCCTTGGTGCGAAACACCGTGCAGTCGTCCTGCATGGTGCGCTGCATGCGACGGCGAAGCTCTGCCGTCGGGGTGCCGCCCGTGGCATGGCGGAAGCGGTCGAGCCTGGCAATCGAGGCTTCACCGGCGCCGCGCGGAAGTTCCGGCTGCCTGGCATCGCGCTCGATCGTTTCGGCGCATTTGAGTGCCGCGGCACGGCCGAACACCACAAGGTCGGTGAGCGAATTGGAGCCCAGGCGGTTGGCGCCATGCACCGAGGCGCAGGCCGTCTCGCCGACCGCCAGCAATCCCGGCACCGTAGCGTCGGGGTTGCCGTCGTTGGGCGCGATCGCCTCGCCCATGTAGTTCGTCGGTACGCCGCCCATGTTGTAGTGCGCGGTCGGCAGCACCGGAATCGGCTCACGAGTCACATCGATGCCGGAAAAGATGCGCGCCGATTCGGAAATGCCCGGCAGGCGCTCGTGCAGCAGTTCGGCGCCCAGGTGCTCGAGGTGCAGGTAGATGTGGTCGTTCAGCGGCCCGACGCCGCGGCCTTCCCGGATCTCGATGGTCATGGCGCGCGACACCACATCGCGCGAGGCGAGGTCCTTGGCGCTCGGAGCATAGCGCTCCATGAACCGCTCGCCCGCCGAGTTGGTGAGGTAGCCGCCCTCGCCGCGTGCCCCTTCGGTGATCAAACAGCCGGCGCCATAGATGCCGGTGGGATGAAACTGGATGAACTCCATGTCTTCGAGGGGGAGCCCGGCGCGCAACACCATGCCATTGCCGTCGCCGGTGCAGATATGAGCCTGAGTGCAGGTGAAATAGGCCCGCCCATAGCCGCCGGTGGCCAGGATGGTGCGCTGGGCGCGGAACCGGTGCAGCGTGCCGTCCTCCAGGCTGAAGGCCATCACGCCGCGACACACGCCCTCGTCCATGATCAGGTCGAGCGCGAAATACTCGTTGAAGAACAACGCCTGATTCTTCACCGCCTGACCATACATGGTATGCAGCATGGCATGTCCGGTGCGGTCAGCGGCCGCGCAGGTGCGCTGCGCCTGCGGCCCCTCGCCGAAGTGGGTCGTCATGCCGCCGAAGGCGCGCTGATAGATGCGCCCGTCCTCGGTGCGCGAGAATGGCACGCCCCAGTGCTCGAGCTCGTAGACTGCGGCCGACGCCTCGCGGCACAGATACTCGATGGCGTCCTGGTCGCCAAGCCAGTCGGTACCCTTCACCGTGTCATACATGTGCCAGCGCCAGTCGTCCTCGCCCATGTTGCCGAGCGACGCCGCTATGCCCCCCTGGGCTGCGACGGTATGGCTCCGGGTCGGAAACACTTTTGTCAGGCAGGCGGTCCGCAAGCCTGCCTGCGAGCAGCCCACCACGGCACGCAGGCCCGCCCCGCCGGCCCCAACCACAACCACGTCATAGGTGTGGTCGGTAATGTCGTAGGCCCGTCCGTTGACGCTGAAGCTCCGCCCCGCCGGCCCACCTGCTGCAGCCTCATCCTTTTTGCCCGCCATGGTCAGGCTCCAAAGCTGATCTTCAGCACCGCGAACGCGCCCAGCACTGCAATAGCGACGGCAAAGAAGGAGTTGGCGATGAGGGCGGTCACCTTCCAGGCGGGGCCGTGGATGTAGTCCTCAATAATCACGCGCATGCCGAGCTGCATGTGCCAGGCAACGGCCGCCAGCGTCAGAATGAGGCCCACGGCGACCAGCGGATGACCAAGGCGTGCCACCGTGGTGGCATGGTCGGCACCGATCAGCGACACCAGCAATATCACCACGAACACGGCGAGCGGCACCAGCGCCACCGAGGTCACCCGCTGATGCCACCACTCTTCGGTGCCGGACTTCGCCGAGCCAAGGCCGCGCACCCGCTGCAGGGGGTTGAGAATGCCCATCGAAGCTATGCCACCAGAAAGCCGATGATCCACAGAAGGAGCGTGAGCCCGATGGCGCCCGCTACGACCGCCCATCCCGATTGGAAAACGGTCGGCAGGTCGAGGCCGCGGCCGGTATCCCACATGAGATGGCGCAAGCCCCCGAGCAGGTGCTGGATAAGCGCCCAGCTGAACCCGAACAGGATAAGGAGGCCGAGCCATGAGGAGAAGACCGTTTGGGCGATCTCGAACTGGTCCGGTCCGATCGCTGCCGCGACCAACCACCACACCAGCAGGGCGCTGCCAGCGTAGAGGGCGGCACCGGTGAAGCGGTGGACGATGGACAGCGCCATGGGCAGTGTCCAGCGCCAGATCTGGAGATGGGGCGACAGCGGGCGAGGAACGTTGCGGGTATCAGCCATGGGACACCACTATCCTACCGTGGAATGCGAATCCAGCCATGCTTCAACGCGGCAGCAGTACCCAGTAGTCGAGTTCGAGGATGACGCCCTTGGCGAACTCGTCGCCCTCGCGACTGGGAAAATCATCGCAAGGCCGGTCGACGGTGGCGGTGGTGACCAGGCGCAGCGCCCCGATATCGGCCCGGTTGGGCAGCTCCGCGGTCTCCACGATCTCCGACCAGGCATAGACGGTGCCGCCGGCGAACAGCGGCGCAACGTGTCGCCCGGCGTTGATGGCGGTGATGTGAAAGGCGTTGGCCAGCCCATTGAAGGTGAGGGCGCGAGCCAAGCTGATGACGTGGCCGCCATAGACGATCCGGCGGCCGAAGCGCCCGTGGGATTCGGCATGCTGGTTGAAATGCACCCGCGCCGGGTTCTGGTACAGGCGGGTGGCCATCATGTGCTCGGCCTCTTCCACGGTGACCCCGTCAACGTGGTCCTTGCGCTCGCCCACCTCGTAATGGTGCCAGCGCCGGCGGCTGCCCGACAGTGATCCCTCCCAGCCATGCAGATAGAGCGGCAGCACCGCCCGCCCGAGCTTGTCCGGAGTGACCTCGGGGGGCAATTCAGGCACCACAGGCTCAGGCGCCGGGGAGCTTTCGTCACGCTTCTTCACCATCACCCAGCGGATGAACTCAAGCACCGCCTCATTGCCCTGGTTGAACCCGCGTGAGCGGACATAGACGATTCCGGTCTGGCCGCTGGTGGTTTCCTTGAGCCCGATCACCTCCGATTCTGCCGTGATTGTGTCGCCGGGGAAAACCGCCTTCAAAAACCGGGCTCCGGCGTAGCCGAGATTGGCGACCGCATTGAGCGAGATGTCGGGCACGGTCTTGCCGAACACCACGTTGAACACCAGCAGATCGTCGAGCGGGGCGCGCGGATAGCCGATGGCGTGGGCAAACAGGTCGGATGACTGGAGGGCGAAACGAGACCCGTAGAGCGCCATATAGAGTGCCTGGTCGCCAGTCGTCACGGTGCGCGGCGTGGCGTGGCGGATAATCTGCCCGACGGTGAAATCCTCGAAGAACCGGCCTGGTTGGGTCATGCGGCCTCTGCAAGCTTGGCGATGGCATCGGTGATAGCCACGGTGCGGCGGGCCATGGCCAGATGGAGGCGCTCGACCATGCGGCCGTCGAGCGTGATCACCCCCTGGCTCGCGTTTTCGGGACGCTCGAATGCGGCGATGATGGCGTGCGACCAAGCCACTTCTTCCTTGGATGGGGAGAAAATGTCGTTGCACGGGGCGATCTGGGCCGGGTGGATGAGCGTCTTGCCGTCCATGCCCAAACTTCGGCCGTGCTCACACTCGGCCCGCAATCCGGCTTCATCCTGGAAGTCGTTGTACACGCCGTCGAGCACGTCGAGGCCGTACGCGCGGGCGGCGAGCACACACGTTGCAAGCCACGGGGTCACGGCAAAGCGATTGCCGTCGGCGCGGGCGCGGGTTTCCTTCAACAAATCGTTGGTGCCGAGCACCAGGCAACTCAGGCGGCTCACCGGATTGGTCGCGGCAGCCGCAATCTCAGAGGCATTGAGGATGGCGGCTGGAGTTTCCATCATCGTCCAAAGACGGATCTGAGTCGGCGCCTGTTTGGCTGCAAGTATCTTGCCAGCCGAAACGACGTCGCCGGGGCGCGAGACCTTGGGGACCAGGATCGCATCGGGGCCGGCAGCAATGGCCGCCTCCAGATCGGCGATGCCCCATGGCGTCTCGATGGCATTGACCCGGATAACGACCTCGCGACGGCCGTAGCCGGCCGACTTCACCGCAGCAACGACACGCTCCCGGGCCTCCCTCTTGGCTCCGGGCGCCACTGCATCCTCAAGATCGAGGATCAACGCATCGGCCGGCAGATCGCGCGCCTTCTCCAGCGCCCGCGCGTTGCCGCCAGGCAAATAGAGCACGCTACGCCGCGGCCTGATGTCCATCCCGCCTCCTTTTTTCGAGAATCAATTGGGGCCCGCGGAACCTAGTCCACCGCAGCGCACCCTGCCAACCCTTCTTGTGCTGTTCCTGCGGCTTCACAGCGGGGGCCGGAACGGGCACAGTGCGGCGCTTGGGCGGGGTGGCGCATGGACATGGATGCGGATGTGGTGATTGCCGGCGGGGCCGTAATCGGCAGCGCGACAGCCTACTACTTGAGAAAACTGGGCTTCAGGGGCTCGATCCGGGTCATCGAAAAAGACCCCTCCTACTCCCAGTGCTGCACGACACGCTCCGTCGGCGGCATCCGCCAGCAATTCTCGACTGAAGAGAACATCAGCCTGTCGCAGTTCGGTCTGAAGCTCATCAGAGACATCAAGCAGGAGTTCGGTGCAGAAGCCGACGTCGCCTTTCGCGAGCAGGGCTATCTGATCCTCGCCACGCCTGAGGGCGAAGCGCAACTCAGGGCCAATGTTGACACGCAGCGGCGGCTCGGTGCGGCCACGGTCGTGCTTGACCGGGACGACCTTGCGTCGCGGTTCAAGTGGCTGGCCCTCAAGGGCGTGAGCGCCGGCGCCTTCGGTGAGCGTAATGAGGGCTGGCTCGACCCGTGGAGCCTGATGAGTCTGTTGCGCAGGGAAGCGCTGGCCCGCGGCGCCAATTGGCACCATGGGGAAATCGTCGCCATCGAGGTGGAGGCCGGCAAGGTCTCAGCCGTCCGGCTCGCCGACGGCGGCCATATTCGCTGCGGCGCGCTTGTCAATGCCGCCGGTGCCGATGCTGGGGAACTTGCCGGACTCGCCGGCATCGAATTGCCGGTCGGCCGGCGCAAGCGTTACGTCTATGTTTTCGACTGTCGCGAGGTGCCCGCAGGCCTGCACCGTGCCCCGCTGACCATCGACCCCAGCGGAACCTATTTCCGCCCCGAGGGTGCGCAGTTCATCTGCGGCCTGTCGCCCGAAGAGCACGAGGAGCCCGAGGCGCTCGGCTACGACGTCGATTACGCCTGGTTCGAGGAGCGCATCTGGCCGGTGCTGGCTGAGCGGGTGCCGGCGTTCGAAGCGATCAAGCTGGTCAATGCCTGGTCATGCCATTACGACTATAACGCGCTCGACCAGAACGCCGTCATCGGCCGTCATCCGGGGATCGGCAACTTTTACTTCTGCACCGGCTTTTCCGGCCACGGGCTGCAGCAGGCGCCCGGCGCCGGCAACGCCATAGCCGAACTCATCGTGCATGGCCGCTTCGTCACCATCGATCTTGCCCGCTTCGGCTATGAGCGCATTGCCGAGGGCCGACCGTTCAAAGAGATCAATGTCATCTGACGGAGCGCCATGAACTGGCTACTGCTCGTCGTCCTCGCTACGCTGTGGGGCAGCGGCTTTGCCGTGGTGAAGTTGGCGGTCGCCACCATGGCGCCGGAATGGGTGATGGCGATCCGCCTTGCCATTGCCGGGGTTGTGCTGTGGTTGGTGGTCTATGCCAGCGGCCGGCGCCTGCCGCTCGGCCCGGCGCCCTGGGGCTGGTTTGCGGCGCTCGCCGTCATCGGCAACAACTTGCCGTTTTTCCTGATCTCGTGGGGCATGGTGCATATCGCCTCCGGTCTTGCCGGCATCCTTATGTCGGTCATGCCGCTGGTGGCGGTGGTGCTGGCCCATTTCCTGCTGCCCGACGAACCGCTGAGCCCCTCCAAGGCGGCCGGCTTCATTCTTGGATTTGCCGGCGTGGCGGTGCTGATCGGGCCTGAGCATCTGCTCGGGCTTGAGCCGCGCGGGCTGACGTTCTGGGGTCAGCTGGCTGTCATCAGCGGGGCAGTGTGCTATGCCGTGGCGGGTCTCGTTGGCCGGCGCATGCCGCCCCAGGGGGCGCTTGAGACGGCGGCCGCCTCAAGCGCGGTGGGCGGGGTGCTAGGGCTCGTCTCTGCCGGCATTATCAATCCGGCCGGCCTCACCCAGGCGAGCGCTGAGAGCTTCGTGTGGGTGACCGTCCTCGGGTTGGTGCAGACGGCGTTGGCGTCGCTGATCTATTTCCGGCTCCTCAATGCCGCAGGCGCCGGCTTTGTGGCGTACTGCAACTACTTGATTCCGGTGGTCGCACTGGCGGTCGGGACAATCTTTCTTGGTGAAGCGTTCAGGCCGGCGGCTGCCATGGGGCTTGTGCTGATCCTGACCGGCATTGCAGTAAGCCGTTCAACGATTTCCGCCAAGCGGCTGCCTCGGCGGTAGCCTGGAACCTATCGACCTGCCACGGGATTTTCCGGCCATGGACATCCCCAGGCGAAAGCGCTCGGCCGGGCCGAACCGCACTGGCGGACGGGCGCGGGCCGGGCCGCTGTGGCTCAAGGTCGGCTATGGCGTGGCTGTGCCGGTGATCGCGGCAGTGTACTGGCGCGCCTACGGCCCCCAGAACTATCTCTGGCTCTCCGACATCGCTCTCGCCTTCACCGCCGTCGCGGTATGGACCGGCAGCCGGCGCCTTGCCAGCATGCCGGCGGTGGGAGTGCTGCCGCTGGAACTGGCCTGGTCGGTGGATTTCCTGACTGGCGGTCGGCTGATCGGCTTGGCCGCCTACATGTATGATGACGAGCTATCGCTCTACTTGCGCAGCCTGTCGCTGTTCCACCTGGCGCTGCCGCCCACCCTCATCTATCTGCTCTACCGCTTCGGCTACGATCGGCGGGCGCCGCTCTATCAGGTGCCTGTCACCTGGGCCGCCTTTATCGCCGCCTATGCGCTGGCCGCTCCCGACGCCAACATCAACTGGGTCTACGGCCCCCATGAGCCGCAGGAGGTGTTACCGCCGCTGGTCTATCTCGGGCTGGTCATGGCGGTCTACCCGATCGTGGTGATCCTTCCGGCGCATGTCGTTCTGAAGCGGTTGTTTCCGCATGAGGGATGGCGGGCGTGATAAGCAATTGTTTGCGGCGCGTTCGGTCCCTGCGCATAGTATCGCGGCCCATGGCGAAGGATCGTCCTGACGTGACGTGGATGCTTGTCACCGTAACCGGCCCCAAAGAGGCCGAGATGGCGATCGCCGCCGGCGTGGATATCATCGATGTGTCTGCGTCCGACGTGGTCGCTCTGCGGGATGGCGTGCGCACGGTCGGGCGGGCCCAGGTGAGCGTCGATGCTGGCCCTCTGCCGGACGATCCGGACCAGGCCATCGAGGCCGTTCAGACGTTTGCAGCATCCGGCGCCGACTTCGTCCGGGTGGGCCTGATGCCGGGCCCGGCGCTTCAGGCGGGCGTGCAAGCCTTGGCTGATCTGGCACTCACAACGCGGCTCATCGCCGTGCTGTTTGCCGACCGCGACCGGGACTTCACCGTGATCGAGCACTTGGCCGATGCCGGCTTTGCCGGGGCCATGCTCGATACGGCCGACAAGACCAGCGGCCGGCTGCTCGATCATGTGGATCCCGGCCAGTTGCTTCAGTTCGTTTCACTGTGCCGGGCCAAGGGTCTGATATCCGGATTGTCGGGTGGGCTGGAGGCTCCTGACGTCCCCCGCCTTATGGCGCTCCATCCGGGTATCGTCGGCATTCGCCGCACCTTGTGCCATGGCCACGATCGCGCCGCCGAGCTCGATGCGGGCGCCATCGCAGCCATCCGCCGGCTCATCCCGCCGCACGAGAATGGCAGGCCGGAGCAAGCTGGTCGGAACCCCCGCGATGTGCCCCCATCCTCATTCGATCGTGTCTTCATTCGCGATCTTGTCCTGGAAGTGTCGATCGGTGCCTACCGGCACGAGCGGGACCGGCCGCAGCGGGTGCGCTTCGAAGTGGTGGCGGAGGTTCCCCGGCGATCCCGGGCCGACGATGATATCGGCGACGTATTCTCCTATGACGTGATCATTGACACGGTTCGCGCCCTGGCGGCGACCCGCCACATCAACCTGGTGGAGACGCTGGCTGAGGAGATCGCCGCAAGGCTGCTGGAGCACGGTATCGCGGCCGTCACCGTCAAGGTCGAGAAGCTCGACGTCGGGCCGGCCGTGGTTGGCGTGGAGATCATGCGCCGCGCCCGCTGACGGGCGGGGAGCGGCCGCTAGAGCCCGCGGCCGATGTCCAGGAACTTGGCGCGCCGGTGCTGGCGGGCCTCCTCAGGGCTGAGACCCTTGAGCAGCGCCAGGCTGCTGGCGATGGCCGCTCCGGTTGCAGCAATCATCTGTTCGCGGTCGCGATGCGCGCCCCCCACCGGTTCGGGGATGATCTCGTCAATGACCTTGAGCTGTTGCAGGTCGCTGGCGGTGATCTTCAGCGCTACGGCGGCATCTTCGGCCTTGGTGGAATCGCGCCACAGGATCGAGGCCGCACCTTCGGGCGAAATCACACTGTAGATGGCGTGCTCCAGCATGAGCACGCGATTGGCGGTGGCAATCGCCACCGCGCCGCCAGATCCGCCCTCGCCGATGATGACGGCAATGCTCGGCACCGCAAGTCCCAGGCAGCAGTCGATCGACCGAGCAATGGCCTCCGACTGTCCTCGTTCCTCAGCGCCGATGCCGGGATAGGCGCCGGGGGTATCGATAAAGGTGATCACCGGCAGGCCGAAGCGCTCGGCGATTTCCATCAGCCGGACCGCCTTGCGGTAGCCCTCCGGTCGCGCCATGCCGAAATTGTGGGCGATGCGCGCCTGGGTGTCGTGCCCCTTCTCCTGACCGATGATCATGACCGGCTCGTCGCCCAACCATGCCGGCCCGCCCAGGATCGAGCGGTCGTCGGCGAACTTGCGGTCGCCGGCCAGCGGCGTGAAGCCGGTGAATAGGCCCTTGGCATAGTCGAGGTAGTGCGGCCGGTTGGGATGGCGGGCAACTTGCGTCTTTTGCCAGGGATCGAGCTTGGCATAGAGCTCGGTGAGGCTCTTGGCCGCCTTGGCCTCGAGCTGACGCACTTCTTCGTCGATGGCCATGGCCGGATCGTCGGCGGCGAGCGCCTTGAGCTCGGCGATCTTGGCTTCGAATTCGGCAACCTGGCTTTCGAAGTCGAGATATGTGTGCATGCGCGAGCCGCAGGATCAGGGGGCCGAGCTTCGGGAATGGCCGGGAAAGTGGCGGGGCGGCCGGTGTCTGTCAACCGCCCTCGCGGCGGCGGCGGGCCAAGGGGTGGTGGCTCTCGACGATGTCGTGCAGGCGCTGCGACAGAATGTGGGTGTAGATCTGGGTGGTTGTGATGTCGGCGTGGCCGAGGAGCTGCTGGACGGTGCGCAGATCGGCACCCCCGGCCAGCAGATGGCTGGCAAAGGCATGGCGCAGCACGTGGGGCGAAACCGCCCGGGCGTCGAGTCCGGCTGCCTCGGCCAGCTCCTTCAGTTCGGCGCCGAAGTGCTGGCGCGTCAGATGACCGCTGCTGGCGTGGGAGCCAAACAGCCACTGGCTGGTCACTCGCCGACCGGACGGTGCGCTGCGGGCCGCCAGATAGGCGTCGATGGCGTCCCTCGCCGGCTGCGACAGCGGCACGAGCCGTTCGCGACCTCCCTTGCCGCGAACCATCAGGAACCGGTCCTGCGTCAGCGTCGCGGCGAGCGGCAACGCTACAAGTTCGGACACCCTGAGGCCGGTGGCATAAAGCAGCTCGATTAGACAGTAGAGCCGCAGCGCCCGTAAGCGGGCCGGGCCAGCGGCACGTTCGGCGCGTTCGCGCGCGATGGCGATCAAGCGATCAACCTCGGCCAGACTCAGGGTCTTGGGCAGTGGCCGCAACCGGCTCGGCGCCTCGACAATGGCGGCGGGGTCAGCCGTGGCGATGCCCTCGCCGTACAGGAAGCGATGGAACTGGCGTACCGCCGACAGCCGCCGTGCCTGAGTACTGCCGGCATGGCCGACGGATTTCACGTGAGCGAGATAGGCTCGGACATCGCTCGTCGTGGCGTGCGCCGCGCTCGCCCCCCGTCTGGATAAGAACAGCCCGTACTGTGCAAGATCGCGCCGATAGGCCTCCAGCGTGTTACGGCCGGCGCCGCGCTCGGCGCTCATCATTTCGAGAAAGCTGTCGACCAGGTGGCGGTCTCGGCTTGAACCGGCCTCAGTTACGCAGGGCCTCATGGGATATCGGCTTTACGATCTGGGTCTGCTCGGGCGGGAAGCTGGCGAGTGCCCATATCGCCCCGTAGACCGCACCAGCCAACACGGCAACGATTAACAAAAAGCGAACGATGAACATCGAGCGATCGTTCTCCGAGGACCAAGCCTCCGTTATCTTGCACTATCGGCCAAGCCTTGCAACGAATCTTCGGGCTCTCGCCCAATTCGGTCGTGGGGTAGCGAAACCTCAACTCGCTGATGCCAGGCCAAGGCGGGCCACCGCGTCAGCCCATCGTGACGGCTCATGCTTGCACGGGGACGTCTCCGACGGCCACCTCGGCGATCTTCTCCAGCACCAACGGATAATGGCACGTATAGCTGCACCCGGCGCTGGACTGCGACACCGGCGGCGTCTTTTCCCGGCACAGTTGCTGGGTGCGGAAGCAGCGGGTGTGGAACTCGCACCCCTTGGGCCGGCGCAGCAGGCTGGGCACGTCGCCGGCCAGCTCGATGCGCTTAAGGCGCGCATCGGGATCGGGCGCCGGATTGGCCGCCAGCAGCGCGGCCGTATAGGGGTGGCTGGGCGCCCGGAAGACCTCGTCGGTCGGCCCGGTCTCGACGAAGCGGCCGAGATACATGATCGCTACCTTGTCGGTGACGTGGCGCACGATATTGAGGTTGTGCGTCACCATCAGGATCGACAGGCCAAGCTCGTCCTGCAGGCTGGCGAACAGATTGAGGATTTCCCCTTGCACCGAGACGTCGAGGCCGGCTGTCGGTTCGTCGGCCAGGATGAGCTTGGGTTCGAGTGCGAGTGCCCGGGCAACCCCGACCCGGCGCGCCTGGCCGCCGGAAAGCTGATGCGGATAGCGCTCGGCGAAATCGGGCGCCATCCCCACAAGGCCAAGCAGACGCCGGCATTCGGCATCGAGGTTGCGACCTTTGAGGCCATGGATACGGAATGGCTCGGCGAGCAGGGCGTGGACCGGCAGCCGCGGGCTGAGCGAACCGACGGGGTCCTGAAACATCATCGCCATCTTGCGCCGCACCGGCTTGGCGGCACGCCCCGTCAGGCCAGTGATTTCCTGGCCGTCGAAGCGGATGGTGCCGGCGGCAGGTGTGAGCAGGCCGATGATGGCGCGGGCCAGCGTGGTTTTGCCTGAACCTGATTCGCCGACCAGCCCGAACGTCTGTCCTTGGGCAATGTCCAAGGAGACGCCGCACACGGCATCAAGCCACTTGTCGTTGCGTTCGATGAGGGCGCGCAGGCCCGTCTTGGCGCGGAACCGCACTTTGAGATCGCGGACTTCCAGCAGGGCGCTCATGCCGCCCGCTCCCGAGTCAGCAGATGGCAGGCAGCGAAATGACCGGCGGCTACGGGACTGAGCGACGGCGGCGCCGCGCACGCGTCGAACGCATGCGGGCAACGGTCGCGAAAGATGCAGCCGCTGGGCAAATCCACCAGGTCGGGCATGTCCCCGGGGATGGTCGGCAGCTTGCGGGTGCGCTCGGCGATGGCGCCCGGGTCCGATTTCAGGAGCATGGCAGTATAAGGGTGCGCCGATCTGTGGAAGGTATCGCGCACCGACCCCGATTCGACCACTTCGCCGGCATACATGACCACCACGTCGGAGCACAGTTCGGCCACCACGCCGAGATGGTGGGTAACGAAGACGATGGAGCAGCCGAAGTCCGCCTGAAGCCGCTCCAGCAGGCCGATGATCTGCACTTCCAAGGTGGCATCGAGCGCCGTCGTCGGCTCATCGGCAAGCAGCAGGTCGGGTTCGGCCATCAGCGCCATGGCGATGGCGATTCGCTGGCGCATGCCGCCGGAGAACTGGTGCGGGTAGGCGGCCAACCGGGTTTTCGGGTCGGGTATGCCAACCCGGGCCAGCATTTCCACAGCGCGCTCGTGTTTTTCGCGGGTCGAGCGCTTCTCGCGATGCTGGATATCGGTCATCTGCCGACCGATCGACAACACCGGGTTGAGCGACGTCATCGGGTCCTGGAAGATCATCGAGATGCGGCCGCCGCGAAGCTTGCGCATCTGTTTATCGTCGAGTTTCAGCAGGTCTTGGCCGTCGAACAGGATTTCCCCGCCGGTGATCTCGGCATTGGCCGACAACAGCCGCATGACGGTGGAAATCAGAGTCGACTTGCCGCAGCCCGATTCTCCGACGATGCCTACGGTACGGCCGCGCGGAATGTCGACCGAGACGTTGCGCAGCGCCATCAGGGGCCCGCGCGGGGTGCGGAAGCGCAGCGACAGATTGCGGATCTCCAGAAGATTGTTCTGCGCGGCCTCCTTCATCTCAAATGTCCTTGCGCAGCTTGGGATCGAAGA
The DNA here is from genome assembly GCA_964461545.1 of uncultured Rhizobiaceae bacterium. GTDB lineage: Bacteria > Pseudomonadota > Alphaproteobacteria > Rhizobiales > Aestuariivirgaceae > CAYWVA01. The sequence goes on from CAYWVA010000014.1 coordinate 13,900, forward strand.
TGTCGCGCAGCGCCTCTCCCAGGAACGTGAAGGCGAGCGTGGAGAGGATCAGCGGGATGCCGCCGGCGATCACCGGCCATGGCGTGTTGCGGATGTAGGAGAAGCCATCCGACAGGATCGATCCCCAGCTCGGCGCCGGCGGCGGCACGCCGACACCGAGGAAGCTCAGTCCCGCCTCCACGGTGATCACCACCGGGATGTCCATCGACGCCAGGATGAGCAGCGGCCCGATGATGTTGGGCAGTACGTGCACGCCCAGGATGCGCGCCGTGCTGGCCCCCATGGCTTGTTCCGCCAGTATGAATTCATTGCTGCGGATGGCCAGCGTCTGGGTGCGCGCCACGCGTCCGAATGTCGGGATGGAGGTGACCACGACGATAAAAATGATGGTGGTAAGGCTGGGGCCGATGACCGTCACGGTGGCGAGCCCGAAAATCACCACTGGAAAGGAGCGCACCGTGTCGAATACCAGCATGATGAAATTGTCGAGCCAGCGCGGCCCGTAGCCGGCCAGCAGGCCGAGCGCCAGGCCCAGGGTGAGCGCCGCGGAGATCGAGGCCAGCGCCACCTGCAGTGCGATCTGGCCGCCGACGAGCACACGCGAAAACACGTCGCGTCCCAGTTGGTCAGTGCCCAGCAAATGATCGAGCGAGGGCGGCGCCAGGCGCGGCCCAGCCATGATGCGGGTGGGATCATAGGGGGCGAGCCAGTTGGCGAACACCGCCGACAGCACGATCAGGATGACCGCGACCAGGCCGAACAGACCCAACGGGTTGGCGGCTAGGCGGCGCAACGCGGTGGCAAATGAGCTGGCGCGCTTTGCCGTAGCGACTTTGGCGGTAATCTCCGGGGCGAGGGCGGTCATAGCTTTTCTCGCATGCGCGGGTCGAGGGCGGCGTTGATGAGATCGGCCAGCGTCGTCGACACGACGAACAGCACCGTGGTGATGAGAACTCCGCCCATGACCACGGGATAGTTGCGCTGGCCGACGGATTCATAGATGAGACTACCGATCCCGGGCCGGGAAAACACGATCTCGGCGAACACCGCAGACGACAGCAAATAGCCGATGCCGACGCCCAGGATGGTCACCGTGGGCAGCACGGCGATGGGCAGCGCATAGCGGAACACGATGCGCCACTCCGACAACCCGAAGGCGCGTGCCGTGCGCACGTGGTTTTCGCCGAGCACTTCGAGCATCGAGGCTCGTACCATGCGGGCGATGTAACCGACCCAGCTCAAGCCCACCGCGAAGGCCGGCAGCACCAGATGGCGCGCCTGAGCACCAAGATCGCCCGGTTCGCCCACCCCGATGGCCGGGAACCAGCGCAGCGTGACGGCGAAGATCAACAGCGCATAGATCGAGATGACGAAGTAGGGAATAGCGATAAAGCTGACCGACAGCACCGCAACGATTCGATCGGCGAAGGTGTCGCGGTAGATGGCCGAAAAGCACCCCAGCGGAATGCCCACCAGGGCCGCCCAGCCGATGGCGGCGAGAACCAGAACGATGGTGTAGGGAAGCTGGCCGAGCACGATGTTGGTGACCGGCTGGTCACGGACGATGTCGATGCCGAGATCGCCGCGCAGCACGTTCATGAAGAACGTTCCGACCTGGACCACGAACGGATCGTCGAGCCCCAGGCGCAGGCGCAGCGCCTCGCGCAACTCCGGCGTGGCGCGCGGCCCCAGCATGATCGAAGCGGGGTCGCCGGGGACCATGTGGATCATGGTGTAGAGCATGGTCACCGCCACCGCCACGATGGCGATGGCGAGACCGATGCGCCGCACAAGATAGAGCCACATGACCCCGGTCCCTTTTCCTCAGGCCCCGGTTACGCCTTGTCGAAGTGGTTGTAGATGGCGATGCCGTCGGGCCGCACTGCGGGCTTCAGGAAGTTGCGGTACATGACCGCGTTCACCTCATGGGTGATGAAGCGGTAGGCGCCGGACTCCTCCATGATGTCCTGCATCTCCTGGTACATGGTATGGCGCTTGGCCGGATCGGTCTCGCGCACCGCCGCCATGTGCAGCTCATCGTAACGTGCGTTGGAGAAGCGCTCCCAGTTCCACTTGCCGACCTGGTCGGTGATGAACCATTGGGTGGCGTAGTAAGGGTCGGCGGAAGACGAGAATCGGTTGAGGATGAGCTGCAGGTCCTTCCATTGCTCGCCTTCGGCTTCGATGCCGGCGGTCCAGAAGGCGCCCGAGTCCAGAATGTTGATGTTGCAGGCGATGCCGACATCCTGGAGGTTGGACTGGATGATCTGGGCGATGGTCGTCTGAGTCGCCTGGTTACGCACGGTCAAGGTGAGCTCGATGCCCTGCGCTCCAGCTTCGGCCAGCAATTGGCGAGCCTTGTTGGGATCGCCCTCCAGCGGCACCAGGGTCTTGTCGCGGTGTCCCGGCAGGCCTGGGGCGATGATGCCGGTGGCGACCGGAGCGATGCCGAAATAGGCCGCCTCGATGATCAGCGGCACGTTGATGGCATACTGCACCGCCTGGCGGACCCGCTTGTCCTGAAGCTTGGGGTGCTCCATGTTCATACCGACCCAGGCATAGAAAAGTGCCGGATACTCCTCGACGGTGGAGTCGGCGGGAGGGGACTTGCGATAGCGCTCGAGCGATGCCACGCTCGGCTGGGTGTAGTCGATGTCGCCGGCCTCGAAGGCGATTTCGCCAGCCTGTGGATCAGCGATCGGATGCAGCCGCACTTCGTTGAACGCAGGCTCCTTGCCGGTCCAGGCTTCGTTGCGCTCCAGGATGATGACGTCGTTGGCCCGCCATTCTTTCAGCTTGAAGGGGCCGCCGAAGGCCTTGGGCGGATCCATGCCGAAACGGCCGCCACCTGCTTCTTCCACCGCCGCCTTGGAGACAATATGGCCGACGCCATAGGGCAGGGCGATGGTCCACAGGGGCTGGAATGCCTCTTTCAGCACGATGACGCCGGTGAGCCGGTCTTCGACTTCCACATGGCTCAGCGGCCCCCAATCGCCGGCGACCGGAGATTCCATCTTGGGGTCGATGACGCGCTCATAGGAGTACTTGACGTCCTCAGCGGTGATGTCGCCGAAATCACCGCTCCACCTCAGCCCGTCCTTCAGCTTGAAGCGGATGTGGGTGTCGTCGACCTGCTCGATCGACTCGGCCTGTTCGAGTTGCCATTCCCAGCTTTCGCTGTTGGGCTTGTAGCCGACGAGCTTGGGGTAGATCAGCCCCATGACGTCGACATTGTAGGCATTCTCGTAGATCGCCGGGTCGAGCCGGTTGATGTCGTTGTAGAGCCTGGCGCGCAGGACCCCGTCGTTGGCGGCAAACGCCCGCCCGGCCCATTTCGGCATGGCCAGTGCGCCGCCGAATACCAGTGACTGCAGCAGCAGCCCGCGGCGGCTGATCGGCAGGAACGATTTCTCGTGGTATGTCTTCATGGCTTCCTCCCTTGTTCCGGACGGCAACCGCCCGGTATTTCTGTCAGACCCGGTCGCGGGGAATGGCCCGCTCCCAGCGGTTGTGAAAGACTTTGTGCTCGTTCTCGAACGCCACCAGTTCAGCCTCGAGATAAAAGGTCGAGTCATCGGCGCGCATGGCACTCCAGCTTTCGGTGCGCACGCGCCAATCGCCGCGGCCGGTCTCGGTCGTCCAGTGAGTCCTCGCCCAGGCGCTGAGGGGACCGCCGTTGGTGATGCCGTAGCTTTCCCGGCCGGCAATCCCGGATTCGATGCCATTGCTGGCGAGGCGCTTGAGACCGGCATCGTCCACATGCTCAACGATCGTCTCACCTGTCACAAGGTCATGGGAGATGCGCCGCTGGCTCAGTGCCGGGCGCAGCATCTCGAAGCCGGAGAGCTCCAGGGGCTTAGTCGGTGCGATGTGAACCGACTCCTGATCGGCGGCGTTGCGCACCGGCAGATGCAGCCGGCTGCTTGCCGTCGCGATTTGAATCGTAGCTGTCTCCGGGGCCGGCCAGAGCATCGGCCAATAGGCCGTCGAAATGGCCAGACGCATACGGTGGCCGGCCGGCACGCGATAGGCAATGTCATCAAGCTGCAGCCGGACGCGGTAAAATCGTCCCGGCTTCAGCGCCGCCGGCTCGCCATGGCTGTCGCGGTGACTGAGGTTGAGAACGCCGAGGCTGATGCGGTGCGATGTGCCGTCAGGCGCGACATGGCACAGTCTGACGGCAATATTGGCCTGCGGTTTGTCGGCCGCAAGCTCTAGCTCCACAACCGGCGCTCCGACAAGGTCGAGCGGGGCCTCGAGCTCCTTTGCGTCGAAAACCAGCGAGTTTGCATCGTCGGGCCGCTGGTCGCGCGGCTGGTCAGCTCGCCCTAGCTTGGGATAGAAGCGGCCGGCGGCAAGGCCGGTCGTCACCGGCGAGCACACGCAAACCTGCCCGGGCGCGCCCGGGCTGTCAGCGAGACGGCCGTCCGCGGCCAGAAAGACCTGCTTCATCTTGACGTTTGGCGATGGCCAGGCCGACTCGCTGACCCATAGGCCATCGCGCTCGTCAGGCCCTTCATTAATGTCGTGCCCATTCAGCATATAGACCCGAAGCGCTGGCAGATCGGCTGAGCTTGAGCGGCCCGAGAGCCAGCGGTCCCACCAGCGGACCATTTCGTCCACAAACTCCATTGCCGGTCCCGGGACGCCCATCTGCGGGTATCTATGTCCCCAAGGGCCAATGAGGCCCGACACCGGGCTTTTAAGGCCAGCGACGAGCCGAGGAATGGCATTGGAGTACGAATCGGCCCAGCCGCCGACGGCCAGAACCGGGATCTCGATGGCGGCGAAGTCCTCGCACACCGAGCCATGTTTCCAGTACTCGTCACGATGTTGGTGTTGCAGCCAGTTGGCGGCAAGAAACGGCAAGTTGCGCAACCGCTCAAGCCACATGTCTCGCCACCTGTCGCCGACCAGAAGCGGATCCGGCGGGCGCGACGAGTAGGCCATCATGGTGGCCGACCAGGCGAGATTGTCGTTGAGCAGGCAGCCGCCGCGATAATGGATGTCGTCGGCATAGCGGTCGTCGGTCGAGCACAAAGTAATGACCGCCTTCAGCGCCGGTGGCCGCAGCGCTGCGACCTGCAGGCCGTTAAAGCCCCCCCACGAAATGCCGAGCATGCCGACCTGGCCGCTGCACCATGGCTGGCTGGCGATCCAGGCGATGACTTCGACACCGTCAGCGAGTTCCTGCGGCAGGTACTCGTCGAGCATCAACCCTTCGGACTCGCCGTTGCCCCTGATGTCGACGCGGATGCAGGCATAACCTCTGGCCGCCACGTGGGGGTGCATGGCCTCATCGCGGGGCGCCGAGGCATCGCGCTTGCGATAGGGAATGTATTCGAGCACCGCCGGCACCGGGTGCTCCTGGGCGTCCTTCGGCAGCCACATGCGCGCCGCCAATCGGCAGCCGTCCGCAAGAGGAATGCAGACATTCTCGATCTCGGTGACGTCACTGGGAGGCCGCGCCTGTACGTTCATTGCCCCTGTGGCCCGGTGTTCGGGCGCGCCGGTTCATGGCTATCAGGGCATGCATTGGAGACCGCCAGCGGGTGGCTGGCAATTTCGCATCTCGACACCCTTTTGCGCACAGTGACGCCATGCTAGCTTCATTTCGCGTCATCCAAGCCTGTCAAGGAGGACCATGTCAAAGGAAGCCTTCAAAGAGAATTTGCGGCTGCTGTGCAGCTATTATGACTCAGTCTCGGAGGTTTGCCGGAGGCTGGGAATCAATCGCCAGCAGTTCAACAAATATCTGGCTGGGCGATCGGTGCCATCGCATCATAATCTCAGACTGATATGTGATTTCTTCGGCGTTGAAGAAGGAGAAATATTTTTGCCGCCGCGTCGGTTCTCTGAAATAGTTGACCTTCGGCCGAAGAGACGGAATAAGGATGAGTCTCAGCCTATTCACTTCAAGCAAATTGAACTATTACGTCATTTAAGCGGCACTCAGCTCGAAAATTATTTGGGATACTATTATAGATATTTTTATTCGTATGGATTTCCTGGGCGAATCGTGAAATCCCTCCTGGGTATTTATTGCAAGGATAATGTTTATTATTCAAAGAATATCGGTTTTTTGTCCGACCGGAAAGACGGCCAACGAAATGTGGTCCACTTCAAGTATCTCGGACTTCCATTCCTGATCAATGACCGCATTTTCTTATTCGAATATGAGTCCATTATCCGTGACATGCTGTCTGGAACCATTCTCTACACCGCCTACCGCAACAGGGTCGATATTCTCAGCGGTGTGCAGTGTACCTATGCTGGTCGCCGCAGCCGGGAACCCGCGGCCGGAAAGGTCATCATGGAATTCCTCGGCCGGCAGATCAACGTTCGGCGGGCGCTCCGCAGCTGCGGCCTGTTTGCCCATGACAGCAATAAGGTCCCTGCCGCCATCCGCCAGCGGCTTGACAACCACATCGCACCGGACGCTTTTGTACTGCTGGTATCGGAAGAGTGATAACCAGGTCCGCCGGATAACTGGACCTGGTTCCCGGCCCCTGGAGCCCCGTCTCAGGCACGGGGCGGTCGCATGACAAAGTCTGTTCAACGGCGCCGAAACTGCGGCCGTCGCGCAGCGCCCGGCGGCTGGGACCCGGTGGTCGTCTTGTGGCGGAAACTGATGCGGCCGCGCTGCAAGTCATAAGGCGACATCTCAACCACGACCCGGTCGCCGGTGATCGTGCGGATGCGGAACTTGCGCATCTTGCCGGACGAGTAGGCAAGCACTTCATGGTCATTGTCGAGGCGTACCCGGAAGTTGCCGTCGGGTAGCACCTCGGTCACCGTGCCATCGAATTCGAGAAGCTCTTCTTTCGCCATTAACAAGTCCTCCAGTCGATCCCTTCACAACGGATCGCGGTTGCTGGTGGTTCAATCATGCGCCGGAATGTCGGCGCTGCAAAAAGGCCATACTCGCCAACGCAGACCCCCCGCCTGTCGCGCCATGGCGATGGCCGCTTGCAGACTTGGCGACTGCATGTTTGCCGCCTGTATGCTTGGCATCTGAACGCTTGGCGATTGAATGCGGGTCATTCGCAGTCCCCGGCCGGCGGAGCGGCTGGCGACGAGGGCCCTTGCGGACAGGGTCTGCCGACATACGATGCGATGCCGGCGCCGACGCGGAACCGGCCCGCAACGACGCGTCTGAAACCGGGATGGACATGCGGATCAGTTTCTCGATGTCGCGCAGGAACGGCGCCTCCTCGCCAGCGCAGAACGAGATCGCCATGCCGCCTGCACCGGCGCGCGCGGTGCGGCCGATGCGGTGGACATAGCTCTCCGGAATGTTTGGCAGGTCGTAGTTGATCACGTGGGTGATGCCCGTGACATCGATGCCGCGCGCCGCAATGTCGGTGGCAATCAGGGTTTGCACGTGACCATCCCGGAATGCCGAAAGCACGCGCTCGCGCTCGTTCTGCGACTTGTTGCCGTGAATCGCCTTGGCTGTGATGCCCGCCTGGGCAAGACCGCGGACGACCCTGTCGGCGCCGTGCTTGGTCCGCGTGAAGACCAGAGCACGGCCGACGGCGTCGGCTTTGAGTACCTGAGACAACAGCGATGGTTTGGCGCCGCGATCGGCAAAGATCACCCGTTGCTCGACGCTCTCCACGGTGGAGGCGACGGGCGACACTGCCACCGTTGCCGGGCTGCGCAGCATCTGGTCGGCAAGCTCGGCGATGTCGGCTGGCATGGTTGCCGAAAACAGCAGGGTCTGGCGCTTTGCAGGGAGCATTGCGACGATAGTGCGGATGTCGCGAATGAACCCCATGTCGAGCATCCGGTCAGCTTCATCAAGCACGAGCACTTCGACCCGGTCGAGCCGCACGGCGCCGCTGCGGCAGAGATCCATCAGCCGGCCAGGCGTGGCGACGAGCACGTCGAGCCCCGGCGCCAAGGCCTTCACCTGGCGCCCCTGCGGCACGCCGCCGATCACCAGGTCGGCGCGGATGCCGACATGGCGACCATAAGTCCTGAAGCTGTCGAGGATCTGCCCCGACAGCTCGCGCGTCGGGCTCAATACCAGAACGCGGCACGACTTGGGCTCGCGCCGGCGTTTAACGGTTGAAAGGTGATGGAGGATCGGCAGCGCGAATGACGCGGTCTTGCCGGTTCCGGTCTGGGCGATCCCGATCAGGTCGCGGCCGGCCATAACAACCGGGATGGCCTTGGCCTGAATGGGTGTCGGGATGGCATAGCGCTCCTCGGCAATGGCACGCACGATGGGCTCGGCGAGCCCGAAATCACTAAACTTGGTCATCTATACTTCCAGTCAAGCGAACGCGTGAAGGCGCCCTTCAAGGCTTGCCTAACCGCGACGCGGGGGGGTGAGACATCCCCGCGTGGCCTGGGCTGTCAGTGTGGTTATTTCGATGGCAGGCCGAAAACCGCTGGTGGCATTCTGCACGCGAGCCCGCTGGACCTGACTTGAGGTCCGCCATCTAAGTCAGCTATATGGCCCTGTAGTCCGCAAGATGCAAGGGCCTTGCACCTGTGCCATGCGACGCAAGGCTACTAACCCTAGTCAGACCTTCTTCAGGTTCACTGCCGATGTCTTGCCACGCTTGGGATCGCGCTGCTCTTCAAACTCGATCTTCTGACCTTCCGAGAGGCTGACCAGACCGGCACGCTCGACGGCCGTGACGTGGACGAAGACATCGGAGCCACCATTGTCAGGCTGTATGAAGCCGTAGCCCTTGGTGCTGTTGAACCATTTGACAGTGCCGGTCGGCATTCGCTGATCTCCTGCTCGTAACGAACGCGCCACCCCCCGGAGCGGCGCGTGAACGTGCATAATCGCGATAGGAGCATGCGTCAACGCAAGTCTGCGGGCGAGTTTGGCAGGACCGACGCATGCGGAAGCCCTCCCCACGGGCACGCGATGCTCGCCGCGGTCTACAAACCTTGTTTCAAGGCCCCGTGCAGGCGCCGGCAGCTGCGAGCCTCGGGCTAGCCGCCCAGGCGCTCGCGGATCATCGTCTGCAACGTCTGGTCGAGCTCCGGGTCGGCCTGGGCCGCCTGGGCGATCTCGTTGTACTGC
>CAYWVA010000015.1:0-22721 GCA_964461545.1 uncultured Rhizobiaceae bacterium
GGCGAGCTCATGCGCCGCCAGCAGCAGCTCATGGACGAGACCTTCCAACTGCCCGACAGCCTCGACGGTCTGCAGGGTATGCAGCCGTTTCCTGACGGTGGCGAACCAGGGGCAAATGGCGGTAGCGATCGGGCCGACGGTCTGGCCGGCGATCAGGATGCCCTGCGCCAGATGCTTGAGGATCTAATGGGCCAGCTCGGCGAGCACGGGATGCAGTCGCCGCAGTCCTTCGGCCGGGCGGAGCGCTCTATGGAGGGCGCGGCGGGCTCATTGCGCGGAAACCAGCGCGATCCGGCGCTGTCCCAACAGGGCGAAGCGCTGGAGGCGTTGCGGGAGGGCGCGCAGGCCATGGCCCAGCAGCTCATGCAGCAGCAGGGCTCAGGACCGGGCGGCAATCAGGGCCCGTACGGCGAGCCCATGGGCGGCGATCGCGACCCGCTGGGTCGCCCCATGCCGCGGCGCGGCGAGGACTACGGACCGGACCGCAACATGGTTCCGAGCGAGGCGGCCATCGAACGGGCCCGCCAGATCCTCGAATATCTGAGAAGTCGGGCCAATGAGCGGGCCCGGCCGCGTATCGAGCGTGACTATATCGACCGGCTGTTGCGCGGGTTGTACTGAACCTGAACGGCAGGGGTCGGTTGACCTCACTCGGCGGCGATGGCGGCCGGAGCGGCGAGCCAGGTAGTGAAATCGGCTTTGGCGCGCTCGGAATAGGCGTGTTTTCGCGCAATCTGCTTGTCCTTGCCGCGCGGGCGCTTGCCGTCGGGACCTTTGGGTATGTCGACAGGGGGAAACAGCCCGAAATTCACGTTCATCGGCTGGAACGAGCGCCCCGGCCCGTCGGTGGTTGCGATATGGCCGCCGGTAATGTGGTTGATGAGCGCCCCGTGGGCGGTGGTGGGCGGCGGTGCAGTAAAGCAGCGCCCGGCCATCTCGGCTGCCACCATGCGCCCGGTCACCAAGCCGATGGCGGCGCTCTCCACATAGCCTTCCACCCCGGTCATCTGGCCGGCAAATCGCAGGCGCGGACAAGCTTTCAATCTCAGGCGCTGGTCGAGCAGTCGCGGGCTGTTAAGAAAGGTGTTGCGGTGCAGGCCGCCAAGGCGCGCGAACTCCGCCCTCTCCAACCCCGGGATGGTACGGAAGATACGCACCTGCGCGCCATATCTGAGCTTGGTCTGGAAACCCACCATGTTGTACAGCGTGCCCAGGGAATTGTCCTGTCTGAGCTGGACCACGGCATAAGCCTTCTCGTGGGGCTTGTGGGCATTGGTGAGGCCGCGCGGCTTCATCGGCCCGTGCCGCAGCGTCTCGGATCCCCGCGCCGCCATGACCTCGATTGGCAAACAGCCTTCGAAAAAGGGCGTGCTCTCCCAGTCATGGAGATCGACGGTGTCGGCGGCAATCAAGGCCGCGATGAAGGCGTGGTACTGGTCGCGGTCGAGCGGGCAGTTGATGTAGTCAGCCTGGCCGCCGCCGGGGCCGGTCTTGTCATAGCGCGACTGATACCAGGCCACCGAGAAATCGATCGACTCGCGATAGACAATTGGGGCGATGGCATCGAAGAATGCCAGGCCCGCCTCGCCGGTGAGTGCGCCGATCGCCTCGGCCAACGCCGGCGAGGTCAGGGGGCCGGTGGCGATGATGACGCTTTTCCAGTCCTCGGGCGGCAAGCTCGCGACCTCGCTGCGGTCGATGGTGATCAGCGGGTGGGCGTCCAGACGGGCGGTGATCTCGGCCGAAAAGCCTTCGCGATCGACCGCCAGCGCCCCGCCGGCCGGCAGCTTGTGGCGGTCGGCAGCAGACATGATGAGAGAGCCTGCCTGACGCATCTCCCAGTGCAGCAGGCCGACTGCATTGGCGCAATCGTCGTCGGAGCGGAATGAATTGGAGCACACGAGTTCGCCAAGGCTGGCGGACTTGTGCGCCGCGGTCATCGCGGCGGGGCGCATCTCGTGCACGACCACCTGGAGGCCGGCCGCCGCCGCCTGCCAGGCGGCTTCCGAGCCCGCCAGTCCTCCACCCACGACGTGGATCACCCGGTCATTTGCCATGACCTTAGTGATAGGGAGACTGCGGGCGAATTTCCATAGTCCGGCCCCGCACCATCGGGGAATGTGCTGACGGTTCGAGGGAAACATTCTCCTTTCGCGACGCGTGCTGCCGCTGTAGAGGTTTCCCAGGCTCAAGCGCGAGGTGAGACCGACAGCCGATGCATGAGAAAGTGCCTATCGGGGCCAATCGCAGCGACGCCCTTGCCAGTCGCGTCGACGAACTCGACGCGCTCTACCGGCTGACCGACAAGCTTTATCGCGCCCGGTCGCTGACGGATGTCTGTGACGCGGCGCTGGATGCCATCGTGAGCACGCTTGGTTGCAGCCGGGCCTCAATACTCCTGTTCGACGAGGCCGGAGTGATGAGCTTCGTAGCCTGGCGGGGGCTCTCGGAGGGCTACCGAAAGGCGGTCTCGGGGCATTCCCCCTGGAAACCCGGCGACCGGGACCCGCAACCGATCTTCGTGACCGACATCGAGCAAACCGAGGAACCCGACTGGATTAAGGCGGTCATCAAAGCGGAAGGCATTCGCGGGCTCGCCTTCATGCCCCTGGTCTCGCACGGCGGGGTGATCGGCAAGTTCATGGCCTATTACGAGGCGCCTCACGCCTTCTCCGAACACGAAATCAACCTTGCCGTCACAATCGCCCGGCAGATGGGTTTCAGTCTGGAGCGGGGCCGGGCGGAGGCGGCGCGACAGGCAGCTGAAGATGAGCTGCGCGAATCCGAGGAGCGCTACCGCCTGATGCTGGAGCACGCGCCGGTGATGATCTGGTTGAGCGGCGTACAGGGCCAGTGTGTGCACCTCAACCAGATGCTGCGCACGTTTTGGAATGTCGACGAGTCCGTGATTGAGCGCTTCGATTGGCAAGACATGATGCATCCCGATGATGCGCCCGAAATCGTCCGGCTGATGATGGAAGCACTGAATACGCGTAGCAGCGTTACGATCAGGGGGCGGTTCCTCAACGCCCAGGGCCACTACCGCGTCATCCAGACCGATGCTCGCCCGCGCTTTTCCGCGAAAGGCGATTTCCTCGGGATGATCGGCGTCAATATCGACATCACCGAGCGCGAGGAGGCGGACAGGGAGTTGCGTGACAGCGAGGAGCGATTTCGCATGGCGGTCGAAGCCGCACCCAGCGGCATGGTTATGACCGACTGCGACGGCCGGATTATCATGGTGAATGCCCATGCCGAGGCGCTGTTTGGATACAGCCGCCATGAGTTGGCCGGCCAGAAGATCGAACTGCTGGTGCCGCAAAGGTTTCAGCGCAGCCATCCGGGATACCGCGAGACCTATCTCGAACAGCCGCGTGCGCGTCCGATGGGGGCCGGACGCGACCTCTTCGCCCGGCGCAAGGATGGAACGGAAGTTCCCGTGGAGATCGGGTTGAGCCCTATTGAGACACTCGAGGGCACGATGGCACTGGCCGCCGTTGTCGACATCAGCGGCCGTAAGCGGGCTGACACCCAGCGCGAACTGCTCCTCGCCGAGCTCAACCATCGCGTCAAGAATACCCTTGCGGTCGTCCAGGGCATTGCACACCAGACCTTCAAGGGCACCGATTCGAGGGCGCGCAAGGCCTTTGAGGGGCGTCTGGTGGCGCTCGCCGTCGCCCATAACCTGCTGACCCAGGCGAACTGGGAGAATGCCTCCCTCGAGCAGCTGGTGACCGACACTCTCCGGGTGAGCGGCCCCGACCGGCAGCGGGTGGCGCTTGCGGGGCCGCGTATTCTACTCCCGCCGCGGGCGGCGGTGGCGATTGCCATGGCGCTGCACGAGCTTTACACCAACGCGGTGAAGTATGGTGCGCTTGCCAATGACACCGGCGGGATTGCCGTCGAATGGCGCTTACCTGCTGGTCCGCGACCGAGGCTCCAGCTGGTTTGGCGTGAACACGGCGGACCGCCTGTGTCACCCCCGAAGCGCCGCGGCTTCGGATCGCTCCTGCTTGAGCGGTCCCTTGCCCACGACCTGGATGGCTCAGTGAGCATGGAGTTCAGGCCGGAAGGACTCGTGTGCTCAATAGACGCGCCGCTGCCGAAGGCGAAGGAGGCGTTCAGTGAACATGCTGGCCGGCAAGACGATCCTTGTGGTTGAGGATGAGGCTCTGGTTGCGGAGATGCTCGTCGATATGCTGGTCGGGCTCGGCGCGGCCGTCATCGGCCCTGCCACGACGTTTGCAATGGCCCTCGAATTTTCTGAGTCCGAGGGCATCGACGCAGCGGTACTCGATATCAACCTGCGCGGAGAGCGGGTAGATCCGATCGCCGATCGGCTGAGAGCACGAGGAATCCCCGTACTGTTCGCCACCGGTTACGGGGTGGCCGCAGGCGAGAACTGCCGAGACGCGCCAGTCATCGACAAGCCCTACACACAAGAAAGACTGGCCAGCGCCCTGATGCGCGCCCTGGCTATGTCGAAACCCTTCGGCTCGGATACGCGGTACTAGTCGAACAGGACTTCGGCCTCAAATGGGCGACGGGGCCGCGTGCGAAACGCGTTTGCCAGCGGCCGCCGCAGTTAGTCCCTTAGACCGCCTTGAGATTCTCGGCGGATGTCTTGCCGGATTTGCGATCCTGTTGCTCCTCGTAGGAGACCTTTTGTCCCTCGTTCAGGCCACTGAGGCCAGCACGTTCGACGGCGGACACATGGACGAAGACGTCCTTGCCTCCATTGTCCGGTTGAATGAAGCCGTAGCCTTTCTGGGAATTGAACCACTTGACGGTACCAGTCGGCATTCCTTGATCCTCTGCAAGTGACGATGCGCCGCCCGTGCGAGCGACATACAGCAACACCTTACGGCCAGGTTCGGTTGCGCCACAAGCCGAAAGACCAAAAAAATGCCGAGTTGGCGCCCGGGTTCAGGTTCCCACGGCACAAGCTGCGGCTCTGGCACCCCGGCAAGTCCCATACCAGACCAGCTATTGCTGGGGCAGTTCCCCCAATGCGTCCAGAATCAAGCTATGGAAGTGATGCAGCCCGTGCTCACTGATATGGGTGCGCTCCTTGTCGACCATGAACCGGCCCTGATGATAGCCGCGCGAGTGCAGGCCCCGCTGCACGCTCTCCATGAGCCCGATATCTTCGGGCTGCAGGACCTCGTCGACATATTTGATGGCCAAGGCCTCCGCTTCGCTAGGGGTTTCGCTGGCGAAGAAAAAGTCGAAGTGCTCCAGGGTGGTCTCAGGGCCAGTAGGCATCATGTGCAAGGCACTGATATTGGGTGAACCGGGAAAGGCGTTCAAGGCCACGTTGGGCCATACCCAGAAGCCGGCGAAATTGCCTTCCTGGCCGGGCGGCAGGCAGTAGGCGGCGTTGTCGGATCGCCCCGGCGGTGAAATGTGGGTCGAATACATGTCGTAGGTCTTGGTGCGGTAGTTCTTGACGTCGACGAGGTCGACGAAGGCCGGATGGGCCACCGAGCAGTGGTAGCACTCAAGGTAGTTGTCGACCACGGTCTTCCAGTTGGCCTTGACTTCATAGACGATGCGGCAGGCAAACTTGAGGCTCTCGACCTCGGGACAGAACTGGCGGATGCCGGCGCCGAGTTCGCCGACCTGCTCGCTCAGTGGCTTGGCCGTGGGGTCGAGGTTGACGTAGACGAATCCCGCATACTCATCCACCCGAACCGGCTTCAGCGCGAATTCCTCCGCCTCGAAGCGCTCCACTTTGCGTGAGGCCGTGGCGCTGCGCAGCTTGCCGTCGAGATGATAGCTCCAGGCATGGTAGGGGCAGGTGACGATCTTGGCCTTGCCGCAGCCCTTGAGTAGCTCATGGGCGCGGTGCGAGCACACATTGTAGAAGGCGCGCAGCACACCGTCATGGCCACGCACCACCGCGATGCCCTGATCGCCAACCTGGGTCGTGGCATAGCTGCCGGGCTCGCGGACCTGGCTCACATGGCAAGCATAGTTCCAGGCGCGAAAAAAGATCTGTTCGGTCTCGCGGGCAAAGATCTCGGGATCGCGATAATACGACGCCGGCAGCGTATAGGAATATTCCGGGTCGCGGCTGAACTTGCCGATGTCGCGTATGCCGCGCTGTATGACGTTCATGGGTAGTGTCCTCTGGTGCAGGGCTTGATGAGCCTATCTGACGGCAAGCCTATCCCCGGCGCCAAGCTCCGGCAATATGCCCGCAGGCACCATTCGAGGCCGGTCTCACGATGGCGCTTGGGAGCCGCCGGCCGGCCTGCCGATCGCCCTGAGATAGCTGAGAAATAGCTCGCGCTCACAGGTGATGCCGAGCTTTTCATAGAGCCGCGCGCGGTGGTTCTTCACCGTCCCATGGCTGATCCTCAGCCGCACCGCGATGGCAGAAGAGGACTCCCCGTCGAGGATGAGCCGGACGATCTGGCCCTCGCGTGCCGTCAGGTCGGGCCAGTAGCTGGTCACCGGATCCTCGATTGTGCGGGACTCCGGCTCTGCGTCTTGTTCCAAGACGAATATGCGCCCGCCCGGGGCCAGCGCGAAGTTGTGGTCGAGGCGCTCGCACGTCAACACATGACCATCGCCGAGGCGAACCTCATTGCGCGGCGGTTCGCCCGTTGCGATGTATTCGGTGATGCCCGGATCGGCTGCCTCAGCATTCGACCACGCGCGGCTTTCGGCGATCCTCACGCCGTCGCGGTCGACCAGCAATAATGCCCGTGCCACCGCCGGGTCGGTGGGTCCGGCAGGCGATGCGAGTTCCGACAGCAGGCGATCAACATGGGCCCGGTAGAGCCCGGCAAAGGCCGGATAGGCGCGTCTGGCGAGTCCCACTTCAATGGCGCTGAACCAGCCCGAGGAGCGCTCGAGGAACAGCGCCAGGCTGCCGCGACCGACACCCGGCAGGAACATGCCAAGCTCGTCGTTGATCTCAGCCTGGCGCTGGAAGACCCGGCGATAGCGGCTATTAGGCATGCCCGGCGGCGCCACGTCGCGGAATGTCACCACTCCTTGCGGCCGGTGGCGGCGCGACCACAGGTAGAACGGATCGAAAGTGTAATAGCTCGACCGGTAGGCCTCCACGAAACGGCGCGACAGGCCCTGGCACACCAGGAAATCGGGCGGGGAGGCGCGGCCATAGCGAACCACCATGGCCATGTCATGGGCGATCAGCGCCTTCAGACCGGCCAGCAACCGGGCCGCGAAGCGCGGCGTACCGATCGCCCGGGCCGCCGCACCCAGGGGTTCGAACACGTTGGCAGCGCTAACGCGCGCCTCCCGCGATCCGGATCTCACGATGCCGACTTCCTGACCTGGCGGACGTACCACAAGAGTACGATGGTCAGGCAGGCGTAGACCGCCAGCGCCAGGATCACCGCGGCCACTGCCAGCCTCGGACTGCCGGCGGAGCGCAGCGACAGCCACATCAGCACCGGCAACGTCTGGCTGTCGCGGGTGGTGAGGAACAGCGCCATGACGAACTCGTTGAGCGAGATGACGAAGGCGAAGAGGGCGCTCGAGATGATACCGATCGACACCATCGGCAAGACGATCTCAAAAAAGGTCCCCGCCGGCCGGCCGCCGAGGTCGTAGGAGGCCTCGACCACCCGGTGGTCGACGGTGCGGAACGTCGCCTCCATGAGCATGAACACCAGCGGCATGGCCCACAGCGAATGAGCCAGCATGATGAGCCCGCGCGATCCGTAGATCGGTTCCCCGGCAATGCTGATGCCGCCGAAGGCGATGGCAACCCCTAGACCGAGCACCACGCCGGGCGTGAAGAGCGGCAGCATGATCACGATGTACCAGAAGCCGCGCCACGGGATGCGGTAGCGCTCGAATGCCCATGCCGCCAGCACCCCGGCGGTGGTCGAAATGATCATTGTCCCGATGGCGACGATCAGGCTGTTGACCAGCGCCCCGGTCCATTGCGGGCTCGACAGAAAGTCCTCGTACCAGCGCAGCGACCATGCTGTGATCGGGAAGCGGATGATCGTGGCCTCGTTGAACGACATCACCGCGGTGACCAAGATCGGGATCATGATGTAGGCAACGATGAACAGCAAAAAGCCCACCCCCAACATTCTTATGAGGCGGGATTGCAGCGCCACGCGAGGGGGCCGGCGACTGGCGGACAACGTGTCAGTCATGGAACGCCGTGCGCTTCGACATCACCGAGCGGGTGAACACCATGACGGTGGCAACGGCGATCACCAGAACCATGGCGAAGGCAGTCGCCATCGGCCAGTTGCGCCGCGCCAGCATCTGTTCCTGGATCAGGAATCCCATAGTCCACAGGGTGTCGGGCCCGAGGGCCGAGGGCGTGGCATAGGTGCCCATGGCCCAGATGAAAGCCTGTGAGAAGGCGACCACCAGGCCCGGCATGGTCAGCGGCAGGAGCACTTCGCGGAAGGTCGACAACGGCCCGGCGCCGAGGTCGCTGCTGGCGTCGATCAGCCGCCGGTCGACGCCATCGAAGACCGACAGCAGGATGAAGAAGCAGAACGGCAGCGTCAGGTAGACAAGCCCGACGAAGGCTGCGAACTCGGTGTACATCAGGCTGATCTTGTCGGTGAGCACGCCTGACGACACCAGCGCATAGGACAACAGCCCGTTCCTGGGGAAAAACATCCACCAGCCGAAGATGATGGAGATCTCCGAGATGAGCAGCGGGCAAGCGGCAAGAGCAAGGAACATGAGGCGCCAGCGTGCCGGCTGGAGCCAGGCCAGCAACGCAAAGGAATAGCCGATCACAAGCGTGCATGCCGCTGCCATAAGCGACAGGCGGATGGTGCGGACGATGGCGCCGAAGAAATGCGGGTCGTTGACCAGGCGCCAATAGTGCTCGAAGGTGAAACCGGGCACATAGTGCAGCGGATACTGGTATACGTTGAAGCTCATCCGCGCCATGTAGAGCGTGGGCAGGCCGAAGATGAGTAGCGCGATCATCAGCGCCGGGGCCATGAGCGCCCAGGGCGCCAGCCGCTCCATCAGGCGGATGCGCGAGGCTGCGGCCTCGACGCGGGTCGCCTCGACGACAGCCGCACCGTTCATGCGAACACCGCCATGTCGGCCTCGTCCCAGCCCACAACCGCCTCATCTCCCACGGTCAGGCCGGCCTTGCCGACGTGATCGCAGAACAGCTCGATGGCGCCCGCCTTGAGATGATAGCGGTAGGTGCTGCCCAGGAACTCGACGAACGACACCCGGGCCTTCAGACGGTTTTGGCAGACCAGCGCGGCGGCCCCGAACTTGAGCTGGCGCACATAGAGCCTCCAGGTGCCGTCGCCTGGGCCGCTTCCGAGCTCGAGCGCCACCGCAGCGCCGGTCTCGTCGCGCACCGTCGCTGCTTCGATACGCACCGGCAGGCAGCAGCTCTCGCCGATGAAGTTGTAGATGAACTCGCTCGCCGGCCGGTAGTAGATCGCTTCGGGTGTGTCGATCTGCTCGACACGGCCCTTGTTCATCACCGCGATCCGGTCCGACATGGCCATCGCCTCGCCCTGGTCATGGGTGACGTAGATGGCGCTGAAGCCGAGTTCATCATGCAGCCGCTTGATCTCGCCGCGCAACTGCAGCCTGAGCGACAGATCGAGCGCCGACAACGGCTCGTCGAACAGCAGGATGGCAGGGCGCACCGCCAGCGACCGCGCCAGTGCGACGCGCTGCTTCTGGCCGCCGGAGAGCTGGTTTGGGTAGCGGTCCTCATAGCCGGCAAGGCGCACGATATCGAGAACCTCCTTGAGCCTCTGGCCGATATCGGCGCGGGCCATGCCGCGCATGCGCAAGCCATAGGCGATGTTTTCGGCCACGCTCTTGTGCGGAAACAGCGCCCCGGACTGGAATATGGTCGCGGTGTCGCGCTGGTAGGGGGGCAGATGGTCCACCCGCACGCCGTCGACGCGGACCTGTCCCCGGTCCAGTTTCTCGAAACCGCCGATCAGCCGCAAGGTCGAGGTCTTGCCCGAGCCCGAGGGTCCGAGCAGCGTCAGGAACTCGCCCTGGCTTACCGCCAGCGAGACATCGTCAACCGCAATCACCGGGCCATAGCGCCGACAGATGCGATCGAGTTCGAGTGCCGGATTTGCTGCCATCCGGCGCCTCCCTGTCGGTAACCTCTGAGACTAACTCCTGGTTGTCTTGACGACCACGTCCTTCATCCGGGCATCCATGTCGTCCCAGTGATCACCGATCCCGGCCCATCCCTCCATGGTGAGTAGCTGGAACATGCGGTGGAAATCGTCATTCGACTTCGGGTAGCCGTCGCCCCACTGCGGCGGTACGGTCACGTCCTGGCGGGCCATGAAGATCAGCGACTTGGACAGGAAGCGGTCCTGGGTCTCCTTGTCGAGAAGATAGTTGAGGAATACGTCCGCAAGGTCACTGTGGCGGGTGCCGCGCACCTTGAAGTACCAGTCGGTCCACGCCGAGGTGCCTTCCACCGGCACGGTTGCAGTGTATTCGCCCGGCACGCTCTCCAGGAACGTGAACGCGTCGGAGGAATAGCTCATGGCCGCGTCGGCTTCCTCCTGATGGAGAATGTTCGCCTGCTCGGCGCCGTCCTGAAACCACTTCGCCACCTTAAGCTTCTCAAGCTCCCGGAACAGCGGCTCGGTGCTATCCGGGTGATCCCACATTTCTTCCAGCCCCGGCTTGGCGTCGCTGAGCACCGCCGGCACAGACAGCGTCCACCACCACGCAGCCGAATCGAGGGTGGTCCTGTGAGCAAGTTCGTCGCGCCACAGCACGGTCCAGGAGTTGTCGGTGATGCCGAGCGTGTTACGCAGCAGCAGCATGGGTGTACCGCCGCCAAACGGGATGCCGTATCTGGCCGCATCGGCGGGGCGGGTCTCGTAGAACCAGGGATAGACGGCCTCGAGGTTGGGGATCGTCGATCTGTCCTGCTCCAGGAACACGTTCTCGGCCAGGCCCGAAGACGATACGAACTCCTCGCCGACGGTGATATCGAAGGGCGGGTTGTCCTCGGGCGCTGCCTTGATCTGGCTGACCATCTGCTCCCAGCCGCCCACCGTTTCGGCCCTGGTGCCGAATTGTGCGTTGAATGGATCGATGACGGTTTCCTTGAATACCTGCTCGTAATTGCCGGACCACGACACCGCGATGAGTGTTTCGCCGGCAAACGCCGCATGTGCCGTATGCACCGGCGCCCGGCCGATGATGGCCGGGGCGCCGATCACCGCAGCACCAGCCGCTGCGCTGTGTGCCGCAGCCAACAGAAAGCGTCTGCGAGTGAGTTTCGCGGCGCGCAGAAGCTCCCGTGTCGAGCCGGTCTCATCGATCTTCTTCATGGGTCCGTTTCCTCAATTTTGTGGCGTTGCCGGCAGGATAGACGCGAAGCCGCTGCCTCAGCAACAGCTATTGCCCGACCGGACCAGCCGGCCAACAATGTTGCGGCATGGATTTTCGAATGCAGAGCGCTTAAAGCGGGGTACCCGGTTGGCGTGTGGAGGACAGAGCATGGGCGGCTCAGCCGAACTGATCGGCACGACCGGGGCCGTGTGGCGCTACCCGGTGAAGTCCATGCAGGGCGAGTCGCTGACGGCCGCCGTCATGGGCCAGCGTGGGCTCGTGGGAGATCGAGCCTATGGGCTCCTCGATCGGCTGGAGAACAAGATCGCCAGCGCCAAGAACCCGCGCAAATGGCCTGACCTGCTGGGCTTTTCGGCCGCCTACTGCACACCGCCGCACGACGGGCTCTCAGCACCGGTGCGCATCACACTGCCCGACGGACGCACTGTGATCAGCGGGGCGAAAGGTATCGATGGGCTCCTTTCGGAGGTGTTGGGACGCGATGTGGCCTTGAAGGCGGAGGCGCCGGAACGGGCACGGTTCGAGATGTACACGCCGATCATGGCTGGGGTTTCTGCCGAGGAATGGGTCGACGAGGTCGAAATGCCGCCGGGCACGTTCTTCGACGGCGCGCTCGTGCATGTGCTGACCACAGCGAGCCTCGAACGCCTGGGGGAGCTTTATCCCGAGGGATGCTTCGAGGCGCAGCGGTTTCGCCCCAATGTGGTGATCGCGACGCGGCATGGAACATTGGGCTTTATCGAGAATACGTGGATCGGACGCGATATTGCGATCGGCGGGGACGTGCGGCTGCGCATCAACGCCCCGTGCGGACGCTGTGTGATGACCACGCTGGCGCAAGGGAATCTGCCGCACGACCCCGGAATCTTGCGCACCGTGGCACGCCACAACCGGGCTGCGGTCGGCGTTTATGCCGAGGTCATTGGGTGCGGCACCGTGGCCTGCGGCGATCCGGTGTGGCTGGAGTAGCCCCGCTTGGCGCTTGCGCGTTATCCGGCCCGCCGTTTGCGACCGACACTGGTGCGGGATTTCGGCTCGGGCGGGGTCTTTTCCAGGCTGCGCTTCAGCGCCGCCATCAAATCGACGACCTGCGCCGTCGCTGCCGGCCCGGCAGGGGCTTCAATCGGCTGGCCCTTGGACTTGTCCTTCACCAGTTCGAGCAAGGCGGTGACGTAGCGGTCGCTGAAGGCGTGGGGATCGAACCGGGCCGACTTTCGCTCGATGATCTGGCCGGCGATGTCCACCATTTCGGGGTCGATCTTTTGCTCCGGGATGTCGTCAAAGAACGCCGCTGCCGGCTTGACTTCGCTGCCATAGCGGATGATCTCCATCACCAACCCGCGCCCCAATGGCGTCACCGCCACCAAATGCTCGCGACCACCAATCACCAGCTGACCGACGCCGGCCTTGGCGCTCAGCTGGAGCGCTTCGCGGATCACCACATAGCCCTCTGCCGCGGTGTCCTCGGACGGCAGTATGTAGTACGGGCGCTCGAAATAGCGCGGGTCGATCTCGGCCACATCGACGAACTGCACCAAATCGATGGTGTGCTTGCTTTCCAGCCGGACCGCCTCCATCTCGTGGGGCTCGAGCAGGACGTACTGGTCGCGGGCAATCTCGTAGCCCTTGACGATCTCCTCGGCGGGAACTTCGCCGACCTCCGGCACAGCCTTACGGTACTGGACCCGCTTGCCCGTCGGGCGGTGGATCATGCGAAAGCTGATCTGGGAGGACGTCTCGACCGCGTTGTGGACTTCAACCGGAATGCTCACCAGGGATAATCGCAGATGACCCCTCCAATAGGGGCGCGATGGACGGGGCATGGGCTCGACTCACTGCTGACCGGGAGTCCAACGCAAGTCCGGGGGCGGGGTTCCGCCTTGGCGCGTGGCGCGGCGCTGCTTTGGCGTCAGGTGCGGAATTGTGACGGGCTCAGGTCCCGCTGTCCTCGGCGCGGCGCGCCACGTCGTTTTCCTCGGCCTTGATCTGCTCCAGATAGGCGCGGAAGTCGTCGATCGAGGTTGCCCCCTGCATGATGAGCTTGTCGAGGAACGTCAGGACATGAATAAGCTGGCTCTTGTCGCTCCAGCCCTGCTTCCTGGCGATCTCGTCCAAATGCTGCTCGACTCTCATAGTCTGTTCCTTCGACATTGCCCGTCACTGTTGCCGGGCCGGTTCAAGAACCTATGTTCACTGCATCCGGCATCGAACCCTTGCGACAGCCTGGCAGACTCATGGTAAGCGGGGATTGAGGCCAAGGTGCGGGCTGGGTCTACCGCTTGCGGCGGGGCGGGCCGAGAGGCTAAAGCACCAGCGGTTGCCGCCGAAGTGAGGGACCATGCCACTGGCCACGGATACTTCAAGTCACATGGAATACAAGGCGGGCGAACGGATCTTCGCCGAAGGCGATCCATCCTACTATTGCTATCAGGTCTTGAAAGGCAAGGTCGACATCGTGCTCTCGCCCGGCTCCCGGCGCCAGGTGATCGCCACGGTCGGCCCCGGAGAGGTGTTCGGTGAGATGGGCGTCATCGACTCCGGGCCGCGCTCTGCCACCGCGATCGCGGCGGAAGATAGCGTGTGCGTTGTCTACAGTGCAATTGACCTGCTGGATCAGTTCGAACGAAATCCGTCCATGGCCATCGATGTCATGAAGACGCTGGTTCGGCGGCTCAGGCAGTCAAATCGCAGGTTCAGCCGGATCGAGGCAGAGCCGGCTCGCATGGCCCAAAGACGCCCGGTTCCGCCGCGCGAATCGTATCCTCTGGTCGGCTTCAATCAGCAGCTCCTCGACGCCATCGACGAGTGGAGGCGCAGCCAGACCCCGACGCCATCAATCTCAGAGGCGGTACGCCACTTGGTGGAACTCGGCTTGGCGGCGACCGCTCCGCCTTCTGAGACCGCGTAACAAACCGATTCCAACCAGCCGAGTTTGCCGCGAGCGACTCGGGTGACCTCGCAGGACGCATAAACGCCATGAAGAAAGGCGACAAGTAGCGGCAGCGTGATCCTTGCGGAGTATTGAAGAGTATTCAGACGGGCGCGAGTTTTGATCCGCCCAGGACAGTAACAGGAGCAATGACCGCTACCGTAACAGCCACAGAAGACCTTGCGCCGCCCTCTGAGATGCTCCGGGCACTTGCCTCCGATCCGCGTTCGGAGCTACGCATCTCCGAAATCATGGCATTTCTCGGCGACCGCGCCATAGCGGCGGCGATTCTGGTGTTCGCGCTGCCGATCCTGGCGCCCTTGCCGCCGGGCTCGAACTTCGTGCTTGGACTGCCGCTGCTCCTCATCACGGCTCAGCTGATGCTTGGGCGCCGCACTTTGTGGCTTCCCGACGTGATCGGCCGCAAACGTGTCCAGCTCGAGCCCTCGCGCAGATTCCTCATCAAGGCTGCCGATCGTCTTGCCTGGGCGGAGCGGTTCGTCAAACCGCGCCACCCATGGTTCTGCACGCCGCGGGCCGATCGCCTGATCGGTGCGGTGTGCTTCGTGCTCGCCTTGCTGCTGTTCCTGCCGATTCCCTTTGCGAGCATTCTGCCGGCCCTTGCCCTGAGCCTGTTCGCCTTGGGCCTGGTGAAACGGGACGGGATCCTGATCATCGGCGGATGGCTGATCGTGGCCATTGCGCTGGTGGCGACGCAGCTGATTACGACGGCCCTGGCCGAGAAAGGCCCGGCCCTACTTTCGGCCTTGTTCGGCTAGAAAGTAGTCGT
This sequence comes from uncultured Rhizobiaceae bacterium, assembly GCA_964461545.1. Taxonomy (GTDB): domain Bacteria; phylum Pseudomonadota; class Alphaproteobacteria; order Rhizobiales; family Aestuariivirgaceae; genus CAYWVA01. Next base: position 15,045 of record CAYWVA010000015.1, read on the forward strand.
GACAAATCATCTTTCGATGCGCTAAGGTCGCAAGGCTGACCGGCGTAAGTCGAGGAAACCCTTGGACTCGCCCGTCGGCTGGGTCGTTTGCGCTGGCTGGCGTGGCCACGACATGACCTGCGGGGGACTGGTGAACGGGGCAAGACGAAGACATTGGCGCCCGGCGCGGGTGTTGGGAACTGCGATCGGTCTCGCGGTGACAGTGCTCGCGGGCGGACAAGCCCTGGCCGCCGACACCATTGCCGGCGCCATGGCGTCCGCCTATTTGGGCAATCCGACCTTGCAGGCCGAGCGGGCCCGCCAGCGCGCAACCGATGAGCAGGTGCCCCAGGCGCTGTCGGGCTGGCGTCCCACCGTCGTGCTGCAGGGCGACGGAGGCTATGAATGGCGCAGGAGCACGGTCGAAGTGGCTTCGGGCTTCGATGGCACGGCCACATCGAGTGGTGACAATACCCCGGCGAGATTTGCCATCGGCCTCTCGCAACCGATCTTCCGCGGCTTCAGGACAACCAACGAGACTCTCCGCGCGGAAGCCAACGTTGAGGCGGGCAGGCAAGTGCTGTTGGCTGTCGAGCAGCAGGTGCTGCTCAGTGCCACGACGGCCTATATGGACGTTCTGCGCGATCGCGAGATCGTCTCGCTGCGTCAGCGCAATGTCGAGGCCTTGCGCGAGCAGTTGCGTGGCACCGAGGCGCGCTTTGACGTCGGCGAGATCACCCGCACCGATGTCGAGCAGGCCAGAGCCCGGTTGAGCCTCGCCGAGGCGGAGCTTGCCGTTGCGCGCGCCAATCTGGCGGCGAGTGCGGCCTTCTATGTTCAGGTGGTCGGTCATGCGCCTGGCACGCTGCGATATCCCGAGATCTCAGGGCTCATTCCGAGGAGCCTGGATGAGGCGCTGGCCATCGCCAATCGGCTCAATCCGGAACTCTTGGCGGCAACGTTTGATGCCGAGGCGGCACGCCATCAGATCGGCTTCGTGCAAGCTGACCTTCTGCCCAGGGTGTCGCTTGAGGCCGAGTTCCGCGCCACCCACGAACCTAGCCCCGGGACGATAAGATCGCAATCGGGGGCAGTTCTGGGAGTGCTCCAGATGCCGCTTTATCAGGCCGGCCGCGTATCTTCGCAGGTGCGCGAGGCCAAGCAGGTGGCGAGCCAGCGGCGGATCCAGATTATCGAGGCCGGTCGGGCGGTGCGCGAGGTGGTGGTCAGGACCTGGAACGAGTTTACCTCCTCCGCAGACACAATCGCCTCGCTGCAGGCGCAAGTCGAAGCCAACCTGCTCGCCCTTGAGGGGGTGCGGCAGGAGGCTGAGGTGGGTACCCGCACTACGCTGGATGTGCTCGATGCGGTGCGCGAACTCGTGGTGTCGCAGGTGGCTCTGGCCACCGAACGACGCAACCGGGTGGTCTTCGCCTACCGGCTCATTGCCGCGACCGGCCGCCTGACCGCACCCCATCTCGGGCTGCAGGTGCCCTATTACGACGCCGATGCCCATTATCTCCAGACGCGCCACCGCGTGTACGGCGTCACGACCGAAACGGTCGACTGACCGAATCCTTTGGCACGAAAATTGTGGGTGAGAGAACAGCCTGTTTGCCGGAACGGATGATTTGCGCGAAGCTACGTTGTGACGGAGGTGATTCGCGGCCGGGGAGAGGGATGTGATTGGCAAGGCGCAGGCAGCAAAACAGCCATCGATAGATGAATTGCTGGCGTCGATCCGGCAGGCCATCCATGAGCGCGTTGCGCCGCCTGCGCAAGCGCGTTCGCCGTCGATCGTGCCCAGCAAGCCGCCGCTTCCAGAGTCCGAAACGCTGAATCCGGCCGCCGATGTCGTCCCGGCCCGCAGAGCTGCGGCGGGCGGCTCCGGGGCGGCTGGCACTCCCATGAAGCGCACCATCGTAACTACCGGTCCGCAGGGTTTTGCGGGGCTGCTCGGGGGCGATGTGAGGCTCGAGGAAGCGTTGGCGCGGCTCAATCAGGCCGGATGGCGGCGCGGCGCCGAAGCGCTGCCGACAGGCGAAACTGCGAAAACAGACGGCAGCGCTGCCGAGATGCCGACCGCCAGGCCCAGACTCAGACCGACCATCGAGGACTGGATCGGCGGGGTGACTTCGGTGCAACCGGCGGTGCCGGAGCGACCGACCGTCGCAGGCTTAGCTACAGCCGTTGCCGGCCGGCGCCGGGACGAGGATCCGACCCCTCCGACCCCTCGGCCCCTGTCGGGCAGTCAGCAAACTCAAGCAGCCCGATTTCGGGAAGGTGAGCTCTGGGAGCACGAACCGATGTATGAGGAACATTCCGCACCGACAAGCTTGGCAGCGGAGCCGCCCGCGCACATCGCTGCCAGCCAGAAGTCCACAGAACTGCTGTCGTCTGAGGCCGCAAGGGCAACGAGTTCGGCCTTCAACAAGCTTGCCGATGCCATCGTCTGCCGACCGTCCGGCGATGAGCGCACTCTCGATGAGTTCACCCGCGACATGTTGCGGCCCCTGCTCAAGACCTGGCTCGACCAGAACTTGCCCGGCATCGTGGAGCGGCTGGTGCGCGAAGAGATCGAGCGAGTCGCCCGCCCGGGCAGATAGCACACCGCCGCATCGGCCGAGCCAGAGGCCATCGAATACCCACGCCTGACTGGTTCTTGTGCCACCGCGATCACGCTCTCTTGATAAGGTTGACGGCCATGGAGGGTTGCGGCCATCCCGGCCAGCGCTCTAAGGGCAAGCCATGGCAAGCGCAGGCTCCTAGACATGGCAAGGTCCCGCAAGGCATCGTCCGACCGCTTTGCGCTGTCCAGGCGCTGGGGACCGCTTGTGCTGCTTGTGGCGGCCGGGACCCTGGTCTACGCCAGCGGCGCGTACCAGTATCTGTCGCTTGCCGCCATTGCGGAGCACCGCGACGCGCTGCAGGCCTTCGTCCATCGGCACTGGCTTGTCGCCATGGCCGGATATGGGCTAATCTACCTCGCCACCGTCGCACTGTCGATCCCGGGAGCGGCACTGCTCACCGTGCTTGGCGGCTTTCTGTTCGGCTGGCTGGTTGGCGGTGTGATCGTCGTCATGGCGGCGACCGCCGGGGCGACGATCATTTTCCTCGTCGCGCGCACTTCGCTTGGTGATGTCCTGGCGCGCCGCGCCGGGCCGCGGCTTAATGCCCTGGCGCGCGGATTTCGCGACGATGCCTTCAATTACCTGCTGTTCCTTCGCCTGGTGCCGGCCTTCCCTTTCTGGCTGGTCAACATTGCTCCGGCGCTGTTCAACGTGAGGCTGGCGACGTTTGTCGCGGCGACATTTGTGGGCATTATTCCGGCCACCTTCGCCTTCGCCTTCCTAGGCTCTGGCCTCGACCGGATCATCGCTGCCCAGAAGTACGCTTACGAGGCCTGCCTGGCGGCTGGGGGCGACGACTGTGGAATGACATTGGAGGCAGGCGCGCTGCTGACGCCGGAGCTGATCATCGCCTTTGTCGCCCTGGGCGTGGTGGCACTCATCCCGGTCGTCGTCAAGCGGGTACGGGCATGGCGTAGCAAGTCCACAGCCGAGGTTTCGGAGTAATGGCTATTGTCTGCGACCTGTGCGTGATCGGCGCCGGCTCGGCCGGCCTTTCGGTGGCCGCCGCGGCTGCCCAGTTCGGCGAGCGGGTAGTGCTGATCGAGAAGGCCAAGATGGGCGGTGACTGTCTCAATTACGGCTGCGTGCCGTCGAAAGCCATGATCGCCGCGGCCAGACATGCCCATTGCGTCACCGCGGGGGCGAGTTTCGGCATAGTCGCCGCCGAGCCCGGCATCGATTTTGCGGCCGTTCACGACCACGTTCATGGGGTCATCGCGGCCATCGCGCCCCACGATTCGCAGCAGCGCTTCGAAAGTCTGGGGGTGCAGGTGATCCGGTCGCCCGCCCAATTTACCGACCCCCGCACGGTGCTTGCCGGCGGTGAAGAGATCCGGGCCCGCCGGTTTGTCATTGCCACCGGCTCGCGGCCGGCCGTTCCTGCGATCCCCGGCCTCGACGCGGTGGAGTATTTCACCAACGAGACGGTATTCGACAACCGCACGGCACCGCAGCGCCTTATCGTCATCGGCGCAGGGCCCGTCGGGCTTGAGCTCGCCCAGGCCCACCGGCGGCTGGGTTGCGAGGTGGTGGTCGTCGAAGCCAGAGAACCGCTCGCCAATGAGGACGCGGAACTCGTCCAGCCGGTGCTCGACCAGTTGGCAAGCGAGGGAGTGAAAATTTTCGCGAGCGCCGACGTCTCGCGAGTCGCCCGCGCCGGCAAGGCCATCGAGGTCACATTTACCCGCAAGGGCAAGTCCGCCACAATCTCCGGCAGTCATCTGCTGGTGGCTACCGGCCGCGCTCCGGCGGTGGCGGACCTCGGGCTTGAGTCCGCCGGCATCGTCTATTCGAACAAGGGCATTACCGTCGATGCGCGGCTTCGCACCAGCAATCGCAAGGTCTACGCCATCGGCGACGTCACCGGCGGTCTGCAGTTCACTCATGTGGCGTCCTATCACGCCGGGCTGGTGATCAAGAGCGCGCTGTTCGGCCTGCCCGTGCGCGCCTCCAACGATCACATCCCGCGGGTCACGTTCACCGACCCGGAGCTTGCCCATGTCGGCCTGACCGAAACACAGGCGAAGGCGCGCGGCGGAACCGTCAGCGTCCTGCGCTCCCCGTTCCTCGGCAACGACCGGGCCCAGGCGGAGCGCCGCACCGAGGGGCTCATCAAGGTGGTGGCGGGCCGCCGCGGCCGGATCCTCGGCGCCACGATCGTCGGCAAAGGGGCGGGCGAACTCATCCTGCCGTGGGGGCTTGCCATTTCGTCGCGGCTGACCCTCAAGGCCATGGTCGACACCGTCGTTGCCTACCCGACAATGGGCGAGATCTCCCGCCGCGCCGCCATCGAGCAGTATTCCGGCCTGGCCGCAAATCACTGGGTCCGGCGGCTGATCCGCGTGGTAAAGTGGTTCGGCTAGGAGGTCATGAATGACTGGCAACACCGACGCAAAGTCTGCAGATCGTGACGCCTCCCCGCTGCCCGGTTCCCGCAAGCCGAGGTTCTGGAACGGGCTCGCCGGCAAGCTGCTCCTCCTCACCGTTCTCATCGTGATGGTGGGCGAGGTGCTGATATTTGTTCCCTCCATTGCCAACTTCCGCCTCACCTGGCTCGAAAACCGCATTGTGACCGCCGAGATCGCGGCTCTCACTGTGGAGGCCGCCTCAGGCCAAGAGGTCTCCAACGAGCTGCGCGGCGAAATCCTCAAGGGCGCCGGCGTCAAGGTGGTGGCGCTCAAGCGCGACGAGACGCGCCATCTCATGTTGAGCGCCCACGATGACATCATGATCGAGGAGAACTACGACCTCAGGCAGGCCACCTGGCCGGCGCTGATCGGCGATGCCTTCTACACGCTGGTATTCGGCGGCGAGCGCATCATCGGCGTGATCGACGATCCGCCCAACATGTCGGGGGAGTTCATCGAGGTGGCGCTCGACGAGGCTCCGCTCAGACAGGCGATGATCGATTTTTCATTCCGCATTCTGGCCTTGTCGGTGGTGCTCTCGTTGATCGTGGCTGCTCTCGTCCTGCTGTCGCTCAACTGGCTCATGGTCCGGCCGATCCAGCGCATCACCGGCAATATGCTGCGCTTTGCCGAGGATCCGGAGGACGCAAGTCGCATTGTGCTGCCGAGCCGGCGGGCCGACGAGATCGGTATCACCGAGCGCGAGCTCGAACATCTGCAAACGCAGCTTACCGGCATGCTCCACCAGAAGAGCCGCCTTGCGTCGCTGGGTCTGGCGGTCAGCAAGGTGAGCCACGACCTGCGCAACATGCTCTCCTCGGCCCAGCTGCTCTCCGACCGCCTGGGCGCGGTCGATGACCCGGCTGTCAAGCGCGTGGCGCCCAAGCTCATTGCCTCGATCGGTCGCGCTATCGAGTTCTGCGAACAGACGCTCAAATTCGGCCGGGTTCAGGAGCACCCGCCGCGGCGCGAGCGCTTTGCCGTGCGCGCGCTGATCGATGAAGCGTTCGAAGCTGCGGCCGTCCAGGCCTCCCGTGACGTGGTGCTGTACAACGAGACGCCCTCAGAAGTCGAGGTCGACGCCGACCGCGACCAGCTGTTCCGGATCTTGATGAATCTCATCCGTAATGCCGTTGAGGCGGTGGAGGCGGGGCTGCTGGCAGGAGCGATTGCAGGGGAAGGGTCCGTTAGGATCAAGGCGTGGCGACAGGGCAGCGTGGCTGTGATCGAGATCCGCGACAATGGTCCTGGAGTGCCCGAAAGGGTGCGCGACCACCTGTTCGAGGCCTTCCGCGGTTCGGGACGGACGGGCGGCACGGGGCTTGGCCTGGCGATCTCCGCTGAGCTTGCTCATGCCCATGGCGGCGAGCTCAAGCTTGTGTCAGAGCAAGCCGATGGTGCGGTGTTCCACCTTGTCATCCCCGATCGTGTCAGCAAGCTGAGGCCAGGCCGGCGCGGGGCACGCGGCGGAGAGGGAGGCGGTGCCATCGTCGCTCCAAGGCGCTGACGGAGACACGTGGCTTCTCGCGAAATCTTTTGATACCGACGGGCACTCTGCACTTGAATTAATCGCCCAGCGTCCCTATATTAACCCCAATCGGGTTTCGGCCGATCGTTAATGCCCGAGTGGCTTTGCCACCAAGCTCATGATCTTCCCCCCAAACCTCGAGACTAAAGCGGGCCGCAATTCGCGGCTCATTCGTTATACTTGTTCAGAAAAGGAGATCCCATGCAGACAGGGATCGTTAAGTGGTTTAATTCGCAAAAGGGCTTCGGCTTCATTCAGCCGGAGGATGGCAGCAAGGACGTATTCGTGCACATCAGTGCGGTCGAGCGCGCCGGACTGTACAGCTTGAACGAAGGCCAGAAGGTCTCGTTCGAGGTCACGCGTGACCCCAAGACGGGTCGCACGTCCGCAGAGAACCTTCAGGCTGCGGCCTAAATACGTCCTTGGACTGATATCGTCCTAGGTGAAGCTGGCCAACGATTTCCGACCACAAACTATAGCGGCGGATGTCGTTGGTTCAGCGCATCATCACCGCCTGAGCGACGTCGATTGGAGATGCCGAGGTGAACGACAAATCAACCAAACAGAAGAGAGCCCGCAATCAGGCTGACGCGCAGTTCACCAAGCCCGCTCAGACGGACAAGGACAGCGCCATGGCCGAGTACAAGGCTCAGGCTCAGGCCGCCCGCGAAAAGACGGAACGGCTGAGGGCGCTCCGGTTGGCCAAAGAAGCCACCGAAGAGAAGGCGGCTCCCAAGAAGAAGCAGGCAGCCGCTGCCAAGAAGCCAGCCAGGAAGGCTGTTAAGAAGACTGAAAAGAAGCCGGTTGCCTCCAGCGCCGGCGCTTGACTGCCCCCCTGTCATGACCCGGCTGGATCGGGCTGGTAAACCGGCACACATGCCCCGGCTCCCTGAACTCGCTTTCGGCTTACCGGAGGATGACTGGACGGTGGGGCAATCTGCGCACGGCATCACTTGTCGAGAAACTCTTCACAGCGCGGTGCTTCCGCATCACCCCAAGGCATGATCGGCACCGTCGAAGTGGAGTTCTGGGGCGACCCCTCGATGATGCGGTCGGAATACACCAGATAGACGAGCACGTTGCGCTTGGCATCGCAGCCGCGCACGATCTGCATCTTCTTGAAGAACATCGA
>CAYWVA010000016.1:0-22201 GCA_964461545.1 uncultured Rhizobiaceae bacterium
GTGAGGGCCAGCAAACTCATGAGCTCGCCGGCCCGGGGGACGAATTTCTCGCCGCGCTCGGAACTCTCGAGCTGGAACAATTGCATGCCGCCCACCCGCAGGAACGGTAGCATGAGGATGGCCATCATCACCACGCCGAGGCCGCCGACCCACTGGATGATCGAGCGCCACAAAAGAATGCCAGGAGGCAGCGCATCGAGCCCCACGATGACCGTGGAGCCGGTCGTGGTGAGGCCCGAAACGGACTCAAACCAGGCATCCACGATGGTGAGATTCATCTCGTCCTCGAGCAGCCAGAAAGGAATGGCGGCAACAACCGACAGGCAAACCCAGCTTGCCACCGTCAGAACGAAGCCTTCCCTGACCGAGATGCCGTAGCCCATGGCGCCGCGGCTGATCATCACCAGCATGAGCCCGAGAAAGCCGGTGACGAAGGCTGATCCGGCGAAGACTTGCCAGTCCGGATTGCCGGCGATGAGGTCGGTCGCCGCCGGCGGGAACATGAACACCGTCAGCACCAGAAGCTGGATGCCAAGCACGAAGGCGACGCGGTTGTGATCGATCGTCGCCGACCTGCGGTAGCGCAGGGCGGCAGTGAGCTGGCGCGAGATCCGTTGCACGGGCATGGCGCTAATTCGCGGCCATGGCGTTCGTCACGCCGCCGGAGGGGCAGGAGGAAAGCGGCGATAAAAGCCGTCCTTCGCCTTGACCATGTCGAGCACCAGGGCCGGTGGCCGATAACGCGGCCCCAGCTCTTCGGCATAAGCAAGGCACATCTGCGCCACCGCGGCCGGGCCGACGGAATCGATGTAGGACAGCGGCCCGCCGGTGAACGGGGCAAAGCCGAAGCCCAGAATGGCCCCGACATCGGCCTCGCGCACATCTGTCAGGACATTTTCCTCAAAGCAGCGTGCGGTCTCGAGCGCCTGGATCAAGATCAGCCTCTCTTTCAGGCGCTCGACGGAAAAGCCGTTCGCCCGCGGCGTCGAGATCTCGGCGATCCCCGGCCACAGGCGCTTTCTGCCGGCTTGCGGATAGTCATAAAAGCCTTTGGCATTCTTTCGGCCATGGCGGCCGCGTTGCACCACCATCTCCTCCAGAATGCGGTCGATCGGACGCGGCTGGTAGGCGTCCCCGAGGTCCTTTCTCGTCGCCTGAAGGATTTTCCATGACAGGTCGAGGGCAACCTCGTCATTGAGGGCAAGCGGGCCCACCGGCATTCCGGCCATGCGGCCGGCATTTTCTATCAGCGGTGCCGGCACGCCTTCGTCCAGCATGTGATGGCCCTCGGCGATGTAGGTCATGACCACCCGCGAGGTGAAGAAACCGCGTGCGTCGTTTACCACGATCGGCGTCTTGCGGATCTGGCGGACATAGTCCAGCGCCTTGGCCAGTGCGGCCTCGCCAGTTTGGCGGCCGACAATGATCTCAACCAGCTGCATCTTGTCGACCGGCGAAAAAAAGTGGATGCCGATGAAATGCCCCGGGCGCGCGAGCGCGGTGGCAAGCCCGGTGATCGGCAGCGTCGAGGTGTTGGACGCAAGGACTGCGCCCGACCCTAGCTGGCGTTCCGCCCGCGGCAGGACCTCGGACTTGAGGTCGCGGTCTTCAAATACCGCTTCGATGACCAGATCGCAGCCGGCGAGGCGTTCATAGTGGATCGTCGGCGCGATCCGGTTGAGCACATCCTGCTTGTCGGCTGCGCTCGCCCGGCCCTTTTCAATCTCGCGGTCCATGAGCTTGGCGGCATGGTCCTTGCCCCGCTCGGCGCTGTCGCGGTCGCGGTCGACAAGCACGACCTCGATGCCGGCGCGCGCCGAGACATGGGCGATGCCGGCGCCCATGAAGCCGGCGCCGAGCACACCGAGCTTGTTCACCGTGGTCTGGGGCTCCGCTTTCGGGCGCCGCGCGCCCTTGCCCAATGCCTGAATGGAGAAGAACAGGCTGCGAATCATGTTAGGTGCCTGGCGCCCGCGCAGCAGCGAGGTCAGGTAGCGCGATTCCACCGCGAGGCCGGCATCGATGGTGCGCACCGTCAGCCCCTCATAGACGCATTTCATGATCGCCCGCTGGGCGTCGTAGTTGTCGAAAGTCTCCTTGCGGTAGAGCGCATTGGCCGCCGACCAGAGCTGCAGGCCCTGGGCGGAGTAGACGGGGCCTCCGGGCAGCCGGAAAGACTTCTCGTCCCACGGCTGGGTCGTTCTGGCGTGGTTCAGCACCCAGTCCCGGGCCTCGTCGAGCAGCCGGGCCGCCGGCACTACCTTGTCGACCGCCCCAAGCTTTAGCGCCTCCGCAGCGCCGATCTGACCGCCCCGGAGCATGAGCGGCAAAGCCTCTTTGGCGCCGATAAGCCGCGGCAGGCGCTGCGTGCCGCCGGCCCCCGGCAACAGTCCGAGACGCGACTCAGGTAGCCCGAGCTTCGTGCCGCTGTCGTCGGCCGCGACGCGGTAGTGACAGGCCAGACAGAGCTCGAAGCCGCCGCCGAGCGCGGTTCCGTTGATGGCAGCGGCGACTGGTTTGCCGCAGGTCTCAAGGGCGCGAAACGCCTGCGACAGTCGCGCCCCCTCCTGCTGCAGCGCCCGCGTCGCGGCGTCCTCGCCCACCGCGGCGCGCGCCGTCTCATACTGCCGGCATGCCGCCTCGATCATGGCAAGGTCGGCCCCGGCGCAGAACGTCCGCTTGGCCGAGGTAATGACCACGGCGCGGATGGCGGTATCGCTCTTCACCCGCTCAACAAGCGTCTCGAGCTCGCCGATCACCGGTTCGTCGATAATGTTCATTGACCGGCCCGGCATGTCCCAGGTGACGACGAGGACGCCCTCGGGACTTGTCTCGGTGCGGAAGTTGTCTGCACTCATCTCAGTATGGCTCGCCGGACTTGCGGGTGTAGTGGTTGCCGTTTTCGTCGGAGACGAAGACCAGGTCGACGTCGGGATAGTGACAGCGCTCGTGCGTCGAGCGGGTGCCGATTTCCAGCAATACGGCGTCGCGGCCGGAGCGGTTGACAAGATGGTGGCCATTATTGACGCCTGCCTTGAACGCGGCCGCGTCGCCAGGCCCGAGCACGGTTTCGCCGCCGTCTTCAACCAGCACAAGCTCGCCTTCGAGAACGTAGACGAGTTCGTCTTCCCGCTCATGCCAATGGCGGTGGGCCGAGGCGGCCCCGGGTTTGAGCCGCGTGAGGTTGACGCCGAACTGGGACAGATTGCCGGCGTCGCCGAGCGGCTGGCGCTCGCGCCCCTGCACCATCGCTTTCAGCGGTTCCGGATAGCCGGTTCCGGTGTGCGATTTGATGGCGGCGATGTCGATCTTGGGCATGTCACACTCTCTCGATGATGGTTGCGGTGCCCATACCGGCACCGATGCACAAGGTGACCAGGGCTGTGCCGAGATTGCGCCGCTCAAGCTCATCAAGCACGGTGCCGAGGATCATCGCACCGGTGGCGCCGAGCGGATGACCCATGGCGATGGCTCCGCCGGCGACGTTCACCCTGACAGGCTCGATATCGAGCGCCTGGATGTAGCGCAGCACCACGGCAGCAAACGCTTCGTTGATCTCGAACAGATCGATGTCAGTGAGCGCCATGCCGGCGCGCTTGAGGACCTTGCGCGTCACGTCGGACGGTCCGGTCAGCATGATCGAAGGCTCCGAACCGATATTGGCGAAGGCCCGGATCCGCGCCCGGGGTTTGAGTTGCGCCCGCTCGCCGGCCTCCATCGAGCCCACCAGGACGGCGGCGGCGCCATCGACGATGCCGGACGAGTTGCCGGCATGATGGACATGTTCGACAGCTTCAAGCTCCGGGTAGCGCTGGATGGCAACGGCGTCGAAACCGTAGCTGTCGCCAAACTCGGCAAATGACGGCTTGAGGGCGGCGAGCGATTGCATCGAGGTCTGCGGCCGCATGTGCTCGTCGCGATCGAGGATGGTCAAGCCATTGACATCCTTGACCTCGACAACCGAACCGGCGAAGTGGCCGGCCTCCCAGGCGGCGCTGGCGCGGCTCTGGCTTTCCACCGCATAGGCGTCGACCTGGGTGCGCGAAAAGCCGTACTTCGTCGCGATGAGGTCGGCTGAGATGCCTTGGGGCAGATAATAGCTTTTGAGCGCGATCGAGGGATCAGCCGGCCAGGCCCCGCCCGAGGCACCGATGCCGATCCGGCTCATCGACTCGACCCCGCCGCCCACCGCCATGTCGTGCTGGCCCGACATGATCTCGGCGGCGGCAAAGTTGACCGCATCGAGCCCAGAGGCGCAGAACCGGTTGATCTGGATCCCCGCCACCGACTGGTCGTAACCGGCATTGAGCACGGCCGCGCGCGCAATGTCGCCGCCCGCCTCGCCCACCGGATCGACGCAACCCATCACCACGTCGTCGAGGCTGCCGGTGTCCAGACGATTGCGCTCGCGCACCGCAACAAGTACCTGGGTCGCGAGTTCGAGGGCCGTCACCGAATGCAGCGCTCCGTCCGGCTTGCCGCGTCCGCGCGGCGTCCTCACGTGGTCATAAATGAAGCAGTCCGGCACCGGTCAACTCCTTGCTGTGGATCCTGACTGCGGCCTTCGCCAGGCTCTCGGTCGAGGCTGTAACGTCTACAGCGTTCGTGCGATCACCACCTTCATGATCTCGTTGGTGCCGCCATAGATCCGCTCGACCCGGGCATCGCGGAACATGCGCGCAATCGGGTACTCGTTCATGTAGCCGTAACCGCCATGCAGCTGCAGGCAGCGATCGATGATCCGGCATTGCAAATCGGTGACCCAGTATTTCGCCATGGAAGCCGTAGCGGTGTCGAGTTGCCCACGCAAGTGGCGCTCGATGCAGTGGTCGACGAACACTTTGGCGATGGTCGCCTCGCTCTTGCACTCGGCCAGCACGAACTGGCTGTTCTGGAAATCGATCACCGGCCGGCCGAACACCTTGCGGGCCTTGACGTAGTCGAGCGTCACGGTGAGGGCGCGTTCGATGCGCGCCATGGCATAGATGGCGATCAGCAAGCGCTCCTGCGGCAACTGCTGCATGAGCTGAACGAACCCCAGGCCCTCTTCGTGGCCGAGCAGCGCATCGGCCGGCACACGGACATCATCGAAGAACAGCTCGGAGGTGTCGTTGGCCTTGAGACCGATCTTGTCGAGCTTGCGTCCGCGGCGGAAGCCCTCGACTTCGTCGGTCTCGACCACGAACAGCGAGGTGCCCTTGGCTCCTTTTGCCGGCTCGGTCTTGGCGACCAGGACGATGAAGTTGGCGAGCTGGCCGTTGGTGATGAAGGTCTTGGCGCCGTTGATGACATAGTGGTTGCCGTGGCGCTTGGCGATGGTGCGGACCGCTTGGAGGTCGGAGCCGGCGCCCGGCTCGCTCATCGCTATGGCCCCGACGAGCTCGCCGGAGACGAGGCGCGGCAGCCAGCGGCGCTTCTGTTCCTCTGAGCCATATTGCACGACATAGGGCACCACGATGGCGCTGTGCAGCGGACCGCCCCAGGCATCGATGCCGGCCAGGTTGGCCTGATAGGTGATGACCGCGTCGTGGGCAAAGCTGCCGCCGGGCCCGCCATAGGCTTCCGGCACCTCAGCACCCAATAGTCCGGTTTCTCCCGCCTTCAGCCAGATCTGGCGATCGACCGCGCCCTCGTTTTCCCAGCGGTCGTAGTGCGGTGCGCACTCCTCGGCGAAAAACCGGGCGGCGGTCTCAGACAGGAGCACGAGGTCTTCGCTCATCCAATCGGGGCTGGGAAGGTCGAGCACGCTCATGGGGTCAGGCCGCAGCGCCCGATGGCTTGGCCAAGCACTCCTTCAACATGCCCTCGACGATGTCGCAGGTGCGCTGCAGCTCGGCAATCGTCTCGTCCATCTCGATGCGCCGCTGAATGAGCGCTTGCAGCCTCTCGCGCAGCTTCGCCGAGGCGACCTTGAGCTGGGTGAACTCGCCATCGCGCACTGTGTAATGGTCAAGCATCTCCTTGATCTCATCGAGCGAGAAGCCGAGCCGCTTGCCGCGCAAGATGAGTTGCAGCCGGGCCCGGTCGCGATAGCTGAACAATCGGGTCCAGCCGCGCCGGCCCGGTAACAGCAATCCTTTCTGCTCGTAGAATCGCAAGGTGCGCGCGGTGATGCCGAATTCCCGGCACAGGTCGGAGATCGAGTAGCTGCGATCACGGCCGGCCGGCCCGGGGGTGGACGAGGTCATGGCGACTTTCGATCTGTTCATGGTGCTTGCCAAGGGCGCCCCTTTTTGTCCTTGGCGTCAACGTTGTGCGGTGCTGATTGGATCATACCGTCAACGGCCGGAAAACCAAAGTGGCCTTCACGACGGTTTCCCGGTGGATTCTTAATGGAATATTTACCCAAGACGTTAACGGTTGAGGACAGTTGTGGCAGTCGCGGCATGCGAGATTGCGGCGTGCTGGCCCTGCGAGTCGAGCCTAGCAAGAGAGACGTCACATGAAACCGGGCATACCGTGGAGCGTCAAGGGCATCGAACAACAAGCGCGTGCGGCAGCCAAGCAGGCTGCCCGACGCTCGGGGATGACCATCGGCGAGTGGCTCAACACCGTGATCCTCGACTCCGCCGATGGCGACGACGAGCTGGAGCGCCGCTACCGCCGACCGCCCTACCGGCCGAAGTCGCTGCCGGGCGGCGAGCACGGCCAGGGCGAGGAGGTCACTCTACAACTCGAAGAGATCGCCGAGCAGCTCCATATGATCGCCAGGCACGAAAGCGACACGGCGGTCTCGCGGCAAACGAGCCCCGAGGATGAGGCGGCGCTGCGGGCGATCGTGGAGCGCCTCGATGCCTACGAACAGAACTCGTCGGCCGCACTCGGCGCCATGCAGGAGCGGCTCGAAGAGGTTTCGGAGCGGCTTGGCCGCGTGTCCGAGCACAAGCTGCCTGAGCGTGCCGAAGACATGCCGGGCTATCCGGCGCTCGAAGGTGCGCTGCGCGATATCATCGAGCACATCGAGGTGAGCGAAACCCGCACCCGCGACACCATCAAGTCGCTGCAGGAGCGGCTCACCGGAGTTATGGACCAGACCGGCAGCGAGAGGACTGGCGCCGTCGCAATTGGCCAGCTCGAACGGCGCGTCGGCGAGCTGGCGGAGCGGATGGCCGTCAGCACTGCGGCAAAACCGAATGACCTGGGAGAAGTGCACGAGGTCGAACAGCGTCTGCGCAGCCTGGTCGAGGAGGCTAGGAACGCAAGCCGGTCGATCGATCTGTCGCGGCTGCAAGGCGAGATCGACAGCCTCAACCAGCGCTGCGACGACTTGAAGGTGGAGGCGGTATCGGAGCGCGATGTCGCCGCGCTGAGGCTCGAGATCGAACAGCTTGCGGCCACCGTTTCACAGGCATCCGGCCATGGTCTCAGCGATCTCGAGCGGCGGCTGGAGGCGCTCAGCGGCCGAATCGATGACCGGGATTCAGCGCCCGGCGCTGATCCCCAATTCGTTGAGCTCAACATGCGGGTGCAGCACCTGGAAGCTGAGCTCAAGAAACAGTCCAGCCAACGCGATTCCGACAGCGGGAGCCAGCTCGCAGCCCTTAGCGAGCGCCTCGCCGCCACCGAGCAGCGGCTTGAGCACCTGGCCACCATCGAGCGCTCCGTGGAGCAGCTGAAACGCAGCCTCGGATCAAGCCGCGGCGCGTCTGCTGTGACCGGAGGCAGCGGCCACGCCGCCGATGGCTCCTCGGAGCTGAAGGCGCTGGAGGATGGCCTGCAGGCGGTCCGCGCCAGCGCCGAGCTGGCCGACCGGCACACCCAGGAGACCCTGAAGGCGGTGCACGAGACGCTCGAGAAGATCATAACGAAACTCGTCGAGCTTGAGGCTCGTGACGGAGACGGTGGCGTGGAGTCGGCCGAGGAGCCTGTCCGCAAGCCTGATGAAGAGCCTGGCGAGGACGCGAGCACGTCGGTCGATGCCGAGCTTGCGGGCGCAGTGTCGCCGGAAGCGGGAAAGCTGGTGGCGGAGCCACAGGGCGAGGCCAAAGATATGGACGCTATGGCGAGCGGCGGGGAACACGCCGACGTCGCCGCGGATCGGCCTGGTGAAGACGCCGGAACAGCATCGCGCGAAGACTCGCAGATCGAGACGTCGGCCGGGCTGGGCAACGATGCCTATGGTCCCGCCCAGCTGGCCGCCACTCCTGTGCGCGAGGACTACATTGCCGCGGCCCGGCGCGCCGCGCAGATGGCGGCGTCGCGCAACCAGAACCCGGTGACCAGCAGCTTTAACAGGGTTTCGCAGCGCCTGACCGGGGGCGGCTCGCAGCCATGCAAGCCCGGCGATGAAGGCAAGCAGCGCCGGGGCTCCGGCTCTTCCTTCCTGGGGGAGGTGTCGGGCCGCAAGCCTAAGGCGGACGAGACGCCGCCGGCCAGCAACAAGACGTCCAGGCGCAAGCAGCTGATCTTCGCCGGCCTTGTGCTGCTCGCCGCGGTTTCGGCCTATGGCGCCCATCGACACTTTGGGCCGATCCCTGCCTTCGATCCGGCACCCGGGCCCATTTCCGGTCCCGCAGCCGGCCCGACGGAGGCCACGCACATGGCCCTCGACGCCGTACCTGACGCCGCCGGGCTGCAGGCGGAAAAGCTGCCGGCGGAGATCGGTCCCCGGCCGCTCAGGCAGGCAGCACTCAGGGGCGACGCCAATGCTCAGTTCGTCGTGGCCAGCCGGTATCTGGAGGGCAAGGTCGTACCCAGGGACGAAGAACAGGCTGCACAATGGTACCGGCGGGCGGCCATCCAGGGTCTCGCCTCCGCCCAGTACCGCCTCGGCTCGATGTATGAACATGGCCGGGGCACGCCGCTCGACCGCGAAGCAGCCCAGGTGTGGTACGAGCAGGCGGCTGGGCGCGGCAACATCATGGCGATGCACAACCTCGCCGTGCTCTATAGCGATGCCGACACCGGACGGCCGCATTACGAGCTGGCCGCGGTCTGGTTCCGCAAGGCGGCCGAGCGCGGGCTCAAGGAAAGCCAGTTCAATCTGGCGGTGCTGAGCGAACAGGGGTTGGGTGTGCGGCAAAGCCCGCAAGAGGCGGTTTTCTGGTATGCGCTTGCCGCCGCCCAAGGTGACCGCGAGGCTGCCGCCAAGGCCAAGGCCCTCGAATCCTCGCTGGCACCTGATGGGGCGAAGCGAGTCCATGGCCGGCTTATCGCCTGGCGGCCGCTGCCGGCTGACCACGCCGCCAATTCCGTGCCCGAGGGGGAGTCCTACGGCAAAAGCTGAGCCTCAGTGCTCACTCGGCCGGCTTGAGTACCGGCGAGCGCGCTGTCGCGAAGGCGTAGAAGCCGGCGCTCGCGGCGATCAACAGCGCAAAGCCGGTCATGATCAGGAACACCGGGCCGTAGCCGGTCTCGGGCCGGTGAATGATGGCGATCAGGGGTACGACCGCGGCGCTGGCAGCAAATCCCAGCGTGTAGCGCATGGCATAGGCGCGCGACCGCCAGCGGTCGGAGACGTTGCGGGCGATAATGAGGTCGTTGATGATCACCTGGCCGTAGACAGCCGAAAGGCTCATCGCGGCTGACGCCAGCGCCGCCGGACCGGACAGCAGCGCCATGCCGCTGAAGCCGGCCACCTGCAGCAGTGCAAGCGCCACGAAGGTCACCCCAAGGGGAAACCGGTCCACGAGGCGGCCGACGATGAGCTGCGTGACCGCGCCCGCAAGATAGATGCCAGTGGCAATCGCCCCGGCGTAGGCAAGTGCCGTGGTGAAGCCGGGAAGCTCCTCGATCACGAATTGCGGCAGCGCCACGGTGACGGTGTTGAAGGTGAACCCGCCGGCAAACACGGTGAGCCCTACGATGACCGCTACCAGCCGCAGATTGAGCGCGTTGGCGGGGCGCGCCGCACTTGCCTCGGTGCGCCCAGGCGCAGCGGTTCCCCGGGGCACCGCCATGACATAAGCCAAGCCGAAGGCCATCATGATCAGGCCGGGCAGCACGAAGGCCCACCGCCAGCCCGAAAGATCGAGCAGCAGTCCGGTCACCAGCGGCGCCGAGGCAACGCCGAGATTGCCGAACACGCCGTTAAGGCCGAGGGTTCGGCCGAAGGTACGGCCGCTGGCGCCCGCCACCGAGATCAGCATGGCCGTGCCGACCGGATGATAGATGGCCGCAAACACGCCCATGGCCGTCATGGCGATCACCAGGTGCCAGGGCGTCGTGCTGAGTCCGGTCAGGATCAGGGAGACTCCTCCGCCGAGCCAGAAAACCGCCAGCATGTGGCGCCGGCTCCAGCGGTCGGCGAGCCAGCCGGCGGGAAGTGAGAACAGGCCGAAGCAGGCGAACAGGCCGGCCGAGAGCGCGATTCCGGTGCCGTAGCTCAAGCCGAACTCGGGGGCCATGACGATGACCGCCGTGGCATAGACGAGCATCATGAAGTGGTCGGCGAAATGGGCGCAGTTGATGAAGCCGATTGTCCGGGTCGCCGCCGGCATGGCGTCACTCCACATCCAGCGGTTCGGTGCCGACGGGCGTACCGTCTCCTTTTAGCGTGATCTTCTCGATGCGCGCCTCGGCCGCCTCGAGCAGCCGCTCGCAGTGCTTCTTGAGCTTTTCGCCGCGTTCGTAGATGGCAATCGACTCATCGAGGTCGACCTTGCCGGCCTCGAGGCGTTCCACGATGCTCTCAAGCTCGGCCAGCGCCGCCTCGAAGTTCAGCGCACCGATGGCCTCCTTGTCGCCTTCCTCGTCAGTCGCCATCGGTCACCTCGTCGAGAAGCGAAGACTTCACCTCGCCGGTCCCGCGCATGAGCGCCTGGACATGGACGGCCACCGAGCCGGCGAGGCCTTTGAGGTCATAGCCGCCTTCCAGCATCGACACCAGCCGGCCGCGACAATGCCGGTCGGCGGCCTCCATGAGGTGCAGCGTTGCCCAGCTGAAGTCCTCCTCGTCCAGCTCGAGATTGGCCAGGGGATCGTTGCGGTGGGCATCGAAGCCGGCCGAGACGATGATGAGGTCGGGCCGGAAATCGGCAAGCGCCGGCAGGATGCGGCCACGCAGCGCGTCGCGGAACCGGGGTCCGCCATCGCCCGGGTGCAACGGCGCATTCCAGATATTGCCGACCCCGGTTTCCGAAACCGCACCGGTGCCGGGATAGAGCGGCATCTGATGGGTCGAGCCGTAAAACAGGTCGCGATCGGACCAGAAGATATCCTGCGTGCCATTGCCGTGGTGGACGTCGAAATCGACGACGGCGACGCGCTCGGCACCATGGCGGGCTCGGGCGTAGAGGGCAGCGATCGCTGCCGAGTTGAACAGGCAAAAGCCCATGGCGCGATTGCGCTCGGCGTGGTGGCCGGGCGGGCGCACGGCGCAAAAGACATTGTCGACCTCGCCACCCAGTACCGCGTCTACCCCCCGGGTTCCGGCACCGACGCAGGCGTAGGCCGCCTCGAGGCTCTTGGGATTCATCCAGGTGTCGGCATCGAGCGGCTCCCGGCCCTCCTCGGGCGAGGATGACTCGATCATCTCGACATAACGCTCCTGGTGCGCCCGGACCACGTCGTCGCGGCCTCCCAGCGGTGCCACTTCACGGCTCAGATCGGCAAACACCTCATGGTTCAGGACGGCATTGACGGCCTTCAGCCGGTCGGGCCGCTCGGGGTGTCCAAGCGGCGGCTCGTGCTCGATGCATACGGGATGGGTGAGCAGAAGGGTGGTCATGGCGATCTTTCAACTGACAGAGTCAAGACGGGCTGGCGGCACACTGTCCTCAGGCACGAAGAAATCCGGCAAGAGGTCATGGGAGCCGTCGACCCGGTAGCGATCGAAGTCGGTGACGCCGTTCTCGGCCAGGAAAGTGTCGTCGATCAGGAAATTGCCGGTGAAGCTCTTGGGGCGGGTAAGCACCAGGTGGGCGGCATCGGCGACGATGTCTGGCTTGCGCGACCGCTTCATCGTCTCCTCGCCCCCGACCACGAAACGGATGGCGGACGTGGCGATGGTGGTGCGCGGCCACAATGCGTTGACCGCCACCCGGCCGCGGAACTCCTCCGCCAGGCCCAGCGCCACCAGGCTCATGGTAAACTTGGCGATGGAATAGGCAAGGTGCGGCCCGAACCACTCGGGCTCGAAGCGCAAGGGCGGCGAGATCATCAGAATATGGCCATCGGGTGCAGCGAGCAGATGCGGCAGGCAGTATTTCGAGACCATGAAGCTGCCGCGGCCGTTGACCGCCTGCATGAGGTCGTAGCGCTTCATGTCAGTGTCGAGCGTGCCGGTGAGCTGGATGGCCGAGGCATTGTTGATGCACATGTCGATGCCGCCGAACGTCTTGGCCGTCTGCTCCACCCCCGCCGCCACCTGGGCCTCGTCGCGGATATCGACGATGAGCGGCAGGGCCTTGCCGCCGGCCTTCTCGATTTCCTCCGCAGCGCTATGGATAGTGCCCGGCAGCTTGGGGTGGGGCGTTGCGGTCTTGGCGGCAATGGCGATGTTGGCGCCGTCGCGCGCCGCCTTAAGCGCAATGGCAAGCCCGATGCCGCGGCTGGCACCGGTGATGAACAGCGTCTTGCCCTTAAGCGTCATCGACACAACCTGCTCACGTCGCCAGCATGTCGGGGGTGGTGGCCAGCAGGCTGTCGGGGCCGCGTACCACGATGTCCTTGAGCGCCTGGGTGAACGGCAGGTGGTTGTCGGCGAAGTAGCGCGCCAGCCGCATGCGCGCATCGTCGTTGGCCCCTGCCCGTCTGGCCATGGCGGCCCTGGCCC
The DNA here is from genome assembly GCA_964461545.1 of uncultured Rhizobiaceae bacterium. Taxonomy (GTDB): domain Bacteria; phylum Pseudomonadota; class Alphaproteobacteria; order Rhizobiales; family Aestuariivirgaceae; genus CAYWVA01. Next base: position 12,716 of record CAYWVA010000016.1, read on the forward strand.
CGCGGGCAAGGCCGGCCGCCCCGGCGGTGAGGCCGAACAGCCTGAGATAGGGCGTGGCCGAGGCGAGCGGGCGCTCGCCTCCCTCCTTGAGCCAGGTCTGGAGGTAACCAGTGGCATCCTCGAGCGCGGTCACCGCTTCAGCCAGCCTCATCCCGATGGCGGCGGCGTTGACATCGCCAGTTTGCGCCATGGCTTCGGCCTCGCTGCGGATGCTTCCGGTATAGGCCCACACCGCCTCGTAGTCCGACAGCGGCAGCTTGCGGGTCACCAGATCGATCGCCTGGATGCCGTTGGCGCCCTCATAGATCTGGCAGATGCGGGCATCGCGCAGGTGCTGGGCGGCACCTGTCTCCTCGATATAGCCCATGCCGCCATGTACCTGGATGCCGAGCGAGGCCACCGCTGTCCCAATGTCGGTGGAAAAGGCCTTGGCGACCGGCGTCAGGAGCGCCGCAAGCTCGCCATTGGCCCTGCGCTCCTGGTCACTGCGGCTGTGCCGGGAGAGATCGAGGGCGCGTGCGGTCTCAAAGCACACAGCGCGGGCCGCCGCAGTCTTGGCCTTCATGTCGAGAATCATGCGACGGACGTCGGGGTGTTCGATGATCGCCGCTGCGCCGTTGCGCCCGCCCTGGCGGCGCTCGCGGGCATAGGCGAGGGCCTGCTGTGTGGCGCGCTCGGCCACCGCCACGCCCTGCATGCCGACGTGAAGCCGGGCGTTGTTCATCATCGTGAACATGCAGGCGAGCCCCCTGTTTTCTTCCCCCACGAGGTAGCCGATGGCGCCGCCGTCATCGCCGAAGCGCAACGTGCAGGTGGGCGAGCCGTGAATGCCGAGCTTCTTTTCCAGGCCGATGCACTTGACATCGTTGCGAGTTCCCAGCGTGCCGTCGGCCTCGACCAGCACCTTCGGCACCAGAAACAGTGACAGTCCCTTGCTGCCGTCCGGGGCACCACTGATCCGGGCGAGCACCGAATGGACGATGTTCTCGGTCAGGTCGTGCTCGCCATAGGTGATGAAGATCTTGGTGCCGGTGATGGCATAGCTACCGTCGGGGCGGCGTTCGGCGCGGGTGCGCACGCCGCCCAGATCGGATCCGGCCTGGGCTTCCGTCATGACCATGGTACCGGTCCAGTGGCCCGATGCCATGTGCGGCAGGTAACGGCGCTTGAGGTCGTCGCTGCCGTGGGCGGCGAGGGCCTCGACGGCACCTTGGGTGAGCAGCGTGCCGATGCCGAAGGCGCTTGCCGCGGTGTTCCACAGCTCCTGCACGGCAAGGCTCACCAGGATCGGCAATCCCTGGCCGCCGAGCTCGGGAGGGCAGGGGAGCGCCCCCCAGCCGGCCTCGACCCAGTGCTCGTAGGCCTCCTTCCAGCCTGGCGCGGTCGTCACCGTATGGCTTTCGGCGTCGAGCCGGCAGCCATGGGCGTCGCCGGCATGGTTCAATGGTGCGATCACGTCCGCCGCGAACCGCCCGGCCTCGGTCAGGACCTGCTCGACCACATCCGTCGACAACTCGGGAAAAATCCTGGCTTCAATCAGGTCATGGAGGCCGACGATGTCATGAAGCGTGTGCTTGAGATCCTCGATCTGCGGGGTATAGGTCGTCATCGCCTCAACCTTTCACGGCCGCCCGACGGCCCTTCTTGTAAGGCTCCATGGCGTCGCGCGCCAGCTGATCGGCACGTTCGTTTTCGACATGGCCGGCATGGCCCCTTACCCAGCGCCAGTCCACCTCGTGGGTGCCCATCAACAGGTCGAGGCGTTGCCACAGATCGGCGTTCTTGACCGGCTTTCGGTCCGCGGTGCGCCAGCCGTTGCGGCGCCAGTTGTGGATCCAGCGGGTAATGCCGTCCTTGACATAGTTGGAATCGGTATAAAGTTCGACCCGGCACGGCCGCTTGAGCGCTTCCAAAGCCGAAATCGCCGCCATCAGCTCCATGCGGTTGTTGGTGGTTTCGGGCTCACCGCCGGACAGCTCTTTCTCGCTGTCGCCCGACCGCAGCACCGCACCCCAGCCGCCGGGACCCGGATTGCCCGAGCATGCGCCGTCGGTGAAGATCTGGACGGCAAATGGCTGCGTCACGCAGCGTCCTGCCCGGCTCCGCTGCGCAACTCGCGAGGAAGCTTGAACGACACCGATTCATCGCGCGTGCGCACCGTTTCCACCGTGACGGCGAACCGGTTCTCGAACGCCTCCACAACCTCGCTCACCAGCACTTCGGGTGCCGAGGCCCCCGCCGTGATACCGACAGTGGCCAAGCCGTCAAAGCACGTCCAGTCGATGTCGGCGGCGCGCTGCACCAGCATGGACTGGCCGCAGCCGGACTTGCGCGCCACTTCCACGAGGCGCTGAGAGTTCGAGCTGTTGGGCGCGCCCACCACCAGAATGATTTCGCAGCGCGGCGCGATCTGCTTAACCACTTCTTGTCGATTGGTGGTGGCGTAGCAGATGTCCTGTTTGTGAGGCCCATTGATGTCGGGGAAACGCCGCTTGAGAATATTGATGATCTCGGCGGTGTCGTCGACCGACAGCGTGGTCTGGGTGATATAAGCGAGCCTGGTGGGATCGCGCGGGGTGAAGGTCTCGGCATCGTGCTCGGTCTCCACCAGCGTGATGGCGCCGGGCGGCAACTGCCCCATGGTGCCGATCACTTCCGGGTGCCCGCTGTGGCCGACGAGGACTATGTCGTAGCCTTCCTCGAAGTGTCGCGCCGCCTCGCTATGGACCTTCCACACCAGCGGGCAGGTGGCGTCGAGGGCGAACAGCTTGCGGCGCTCCGCCGTCTCCGGCACCGATTTCGGCACCCCGTGGGCCGAGAAGATCACCGGGTGATCGCCGTCGGGCACCTCGTCGAGTTCCTCCACGAAGATGGCGCCTTTGCGTTTGAGGTCTTCCACAACATAGCGGTTGTGCACGATCTCATGGCGCACATAGACCGGCTTGCCATAGCGTTCGAGGGCCTTCTCGACGATGTCGATGGCCCGCACCACGCCGGCGCAGAAGCCGCGCGGGGCGGCAAGGATCAGGTGGATCGAGGGTTTTGGGGCGTCAGTCATCGGGGGCTCGCTCGCTTCGGCGCCTTTCGTGGTACATGGGTCATGGCCGGCGCCATTGTCAAGTCGCGGGGGCAAACGGGGCGATGGGTTGGGCCAGTCGTCGGGTGGTCCATTCGGCCCCCACTTGCCCGCTTTTGCTTGCAACGGTTCGGGTCCCCCCTCTAAGAGCGAATGCCAAGAGCCCATGGACGCTTCACTCATCAGCATGCGCCGTGCCGACGGTGCACCGGCCCAACCGATCATCTCGCTGAGCGGGGTGCATCTGTCGCTCGCCAGCCGGGCGGGCACGGTGGAGATTCTGCGCGGCATCGATCTCGAGGTGCCGCGCGGAGTTTCGGTCGGCATCGTCGGGCCGTCCGGCTCGGGAAAAACCACTCTGCTCATGGCCATCGCCGGGCTTGAACGCGTCACCCGCGGCACCATCATCATCGCCGGACGCGATCTTGCGCATCTGAGCGAGGACGACCTTGCCCGCTTCCGGCGCGATCACGTCGGCATCGTGTTCCAGTCGTTCCATCTCATCGCTACCATGACTGCGCTGGAGAACGTCGCGGTGCCGCTGGAATTCCGCGGCCTCGATGACGCACTCGAGCGCGCCCGCCGCGAACTCGACCGGGTCGGCCTCGGCCACCGCATCGAGCATTATCCGGGGCAGCTGTCGGGCGGCGAACAGCAGCGGGTGGCGATTGCCCGCGCCGTCGCCGCTGGCGCCGATATCGTCATGGCCGACGAGCCGACCGGCAATCTCGACCAGCAGACCGGCCAGGAGATCATGAACCTGTTGTTCGCGCTCGGGCCGGACCAGGGCACCACGCTGCTTCTCGTCACCCACGATCGCGCCCTCGCCCAGACGTGCGACCGGGTCATCGAAATCCGCGACGGCCGCATCACGGCAAGCGGGCAATGATGCCAATCGGTAATCCTGTCATCCTCCGGCGGGCCGCAGGCGAGACCGGGGGACCTGGTATCCATCTGCACTGGCACTGCTTGCTGGGTGGCCCGAGTCAGTCATTGGCAGGAACGGTATGAGTCGCGAGTTCGCCGATCTGCGCCTGGCCTGGCGAATCGCGCTGCGCGAAATGCGCTCGGGGCTACACGGCTTTCGCATCTTCCTGGCCTGTCTGGTGCTCGGAGTTGGCGCCATTGCCATGATCGGTTCGCTGTCTGCGGCTCTGCAGCGCGGCGTCGACAACGAGGGCCAGGCGCTGCTCGGCGGCGACATCGAGTTCTCCGTCGTGCATCGGGAACTGAGCGAGGCCGAGCTTGCCTTCCTTGAGGCCAGCGGAACGGTGAGCACGGTGGCCACCGTGCGGGCCATGGCGCACAGCAGCGAGTCCGTCCTGCTGGTTGAGGTCAAGGCGGTGGACGAGCACTATCCGCTCTACGGGGCGCTCGATCTCGACGGCGGTGGCGCTTTGCGCGAGGCGCTGGCGCCTGTGGCAGGCCGGTTCGGCGCCGTCGTCGAGCCGCTGATCCTTGCCCGCTTCGGGCTTAAGCCGGGCGACCCGCTGAGACTTGGCGATGAGACCCTCGATGTCCGTGCAGGCATTGCGCGCGAGCCCGACCGCGCCGCCGACGGGTTCATTCTGGGTCCGCGCGTCCTGATAAGCCGCCAAGCGCTCGCCGCAACGGGCCTCGTGCGGCCGGGCAGCCTGATCACCTGGCGCTACAGGGTCGAGCTTCCCGCCGGCGCCGGCCCGGAAGATGTCAGGCGGCTGCGCCAGGCCGCGACCGAAGCCTTCCCCGACGCCGGCTGGAGCATTCGCAGCCGCGACCGGGCGGTTCCCGGCATCGAGCGCTTCCTTGACCGGCTGACCTTCCTTCTAACGCTCGTCGGCTTGACGGCGCTGATCGTCGGGGGAGTGGGCATCGCCAATGCGGTGAGCGCCTTTCTCGAGCGCAAGCGAAACACCATAGCCATCATGAAGTGCCTCGGTGCTTCTGCCGCCCTCGTCTTCAGGGTCTATCTCATCGAGGTGCTGATCATCGCCACCATCGGCATCGCCCTGGCGCTGGCGCTGGGGGCGGCGGCTCCGTTCATCGTCTCCGGCCTGTTCGGCGAGGCACTGCCGGTGCCCATCGCCGCCGGATTCGATCCGGCACCGCTCGGCATCGCGCTGGCCTTCGGATATCTTGTGACCCTCGCATTTGCGCTGTGGCCGCTGGCGCGCGCGCGCACCGTCGCCCCTACAGCGCTGTTCCGCATGGCTGCTGCCGCCAGTCGGCCGGTGCCCGAGCGGCGGTTCCTGGTCGTCATCGCTGCCTGCCTGGCGCTCATTGCCGGGCTGGCGCTTGGCGTCCTTGCCGACCGCAATCTCACGCTGTGGTATCTGGGCGGCCTCAGCGCCAGCTTCGTGCTGCTGTCGGCCATGGCGGCGGCCCTCATGTGGGCAGCCCAGCGCTGGCTACGGCCCAAGGGCGCCGTGCTCAGATATGCCTTTGCCAATCTCTACCGTCCCGGCGCTCCGACAGCCTCCATCGTGGTGTCGCTCGGGCTCGGGCTGGCGCTGTTCGTGACGCTGGCGCTCACCGACCGCAACATCTCAGCCGAACTCCACTCCTCGGTGCCCGAACAGGCGCCGGCCTTCTTCTTCCTCGACGTCCAGTCGTCCGAACTCGACGAGATGCTGGCGCTGCTGAACAGCCAGCCTGGAATCGAGGCCGTCGAGACCGCACCGATGCTGCGCGGCCGGGTGCAGCAGCTCAATGGCCAGCCGGTGTCGCAGGTGCGCCCCGACCCGGAAGTCGCCTGGGCGGTGCGCGGCGACCGCGGTCTCACCTATGCCGAACAGCTGCCGCGCGGCTCCGCCCTGGTCGCCGGCGAGTGGTGGCCTGCCGGTTATGACGGGCCGCCGCTGGTGTCGTTTGCCGAGGAGATCGCGCGGGGCTTAAGACTCGGGATCGGCGACACCATCACCGTCAACGTGCTCGGCCGCGACATCACCGCCACGATTGCCAGTCTGCGCCGCGTCGACTGGCGTTCGCTGCAGATCAATTTCGCCATGGTGTTCTCCCCCAACACGCTAGAATCCGCGCCGCACGCCAACATCGTCACAGTTTCGACCGACGAAGCGAGCGGGGAGGCGATGCTGAGCGCCGTCGCGGCCGCCTTCCCCACCGTGACGGCGGTGCGCGTGCGTGACGTTCTCGCCGCGGTCGACGAGCTTCTCGGCAAGCTCATCGTCGCGGTACGGGCGGCCAGCGCGGTGACTTTCGTCACCGGCGTGTTCGTGCTGGCAGGCGCCCTCGCCGCCGGCCTCGGCGGGCGCCTCTACGATGCCGCCGTGCTGAAAGCGCTGGGCGCCACCAGGCGCCAGCTCGTCAGTGCGTTTGCCATCGAGTACGCGCTGCTCGGGCTTATCGCGGCGCTCTTTGCGATTGCTGCCGGCAGCATCGCTGCTTGGGCGCTGGTGCGCTTTCTGGTGGAAATCCCCTGGTCGTTTTCGCCCATGACGGCGCTGGTCACGGCGCTTGCGGCGGTTTTTGCCGCGGTGACGGCCGGGCTGTTGACCACCTGGCGGGCGCTCCACGCCAAGCCGGCGCAGCTCTTGCGCACCGAGTAGCGGCGTAGCCGTTTGCTTTCGGCGACAACTCGCGTTAGGCAAACGGCCATGGTGGTTCTGAGCAAGATCTATACCCGCACCGGCGATGCCGGGACGACGGCGCTGGGCAGCGGCGTCAGGGTGGCCAAGTCGCATCTGCGCATCCATGCCTATGGCACCGTGGACGAGACCAATGCCTGCTTGGGACTGGTGCGCATCCACACCGCCGGCGACGAGTTCGCCGCGCTCGATGCCATGCTGGCCCGCATCCAGAATGATCTGTTTGATCTCGGCGCCGATCTGTGCGTGCCGCAATCGCCCGACGATCCGCAAGCCGCAGGCTTGAGGATCGAGCAGTCCCAGGTCGAGCGGCTGGAACGCGAAATCGACCAGCTCAATGGCGATCTTCAGCCGCTGCGCTCGTTTGTGCTGCCGGGCGGACATCCGGCCGCTGCGGCGCTCCATCTTGCCCGCACCATCTGCCGGCGGGCCGAGCGGCTGATGGTCGAGCTTGCCGAGGCCGAGTCCTCGGGCGTCTCAGCCCCGGCGATGCGCTACGTCAATCGGCTATCGGACTATCTCTTCGTCGCTGCCCGCTGGACCAACGCGAAAGCCGGCGGAGACGTGTTATGGGTGCCGGGCGCGACACGCGGCTGAAGGTCGGTCATGTTCGTCCCGCTCCATGACGACACGCCGCTGAGGGTCATCCGCTTTCAGTACGTGAGCGGGCTAATCGCCGTCGTGAATGTCGTGGTGCTCGTCTATGCTGGGCACCTGATGGCTGGCGAGCCGGCCATCTTCTTCTCCTTCGGCGCCATCCCGGCGCTGCTGACCGACCGGGCGGTGATCGATCCGGCGCTGATGCTGATTCCGGAGCCGCTGACGCTTCTCACCTACATGTTCCTGCACGGCGGCTGGTTGCATTTGCTGTCCAATCTACTGTTCCTGTGGGTGTTCGCCGACAATGTCGAAGACGCCTACGGGCACTTCGTTTTCCTGGCGTTCTATCTCTTCTGCGGAGTAGCCGCAGCGCTCGCTCACATCGTCATCCACCCGGAATCGCAAATACCCCTGGTCGGCGCCTCAGGCGCGGTCGCCGGGGTGCTCGGCGGCTATCTGGTGCTGTTCCCGAGAGCGCGGCTGTGGATCTTGCTGTTCCTGCGGCTGCCGATCCGCATATCGGCCTACTGGGCGCTCTTGGGCTGGTTCGGATTTCAGTTCATTGCTGCGGTCGTGCCGCAAGACGAGATTCAGGTCGCCTGGTGGGCCCATATCGGCGGCTTCGCGACAGGGTTCACCATCACCTGGCTGTTCCGCGCCCCGCTGCGCCGGCGGTTGTTCGCGTGACCGAGCGTCGCAATTTGGTCGCTTGGGCGGCGGCAAAGTTGACTCAGGTAGCCGGCCTCACTAGGGTCCGGCGCACTCCAACTCGGCCCTCCCGGACTGAGCCGTGCCTATCGGCTGCTCCAGAAGAGAGAATCGACTCACGATGAAGGTCCTCGTTTGCGTCAAGCGGGTGGTCGACTTCAACGTCAAGATCAGGGTCAAGGCCGACGGGTCGGGCGTCGACCTGGCCAATGTCAAGATGTCGATGAACCCGTTCGATGAGATCGCCGTCGAAGAGGCGATCCGGCTGCGGGAGAAGGGAACTGCGAGCGAGGTGGTCGCCGTCTCGATCGGTCCGCAGCAGTCCCAGGAGACGATCCGCACTGCCCTTGCCATGGGTGCGGACCGCGGCATCCTGGTCAAGCACGACGCCTATATCGAGCCGCTGGGCGTCGCCAAGATCCTCAAGGCGGTGATAGAGCAGGAACGTCCTGAGCTTGTGATCCTCGGCAAGCAGGCGATCGACGACGACTGCAATCAGACCGGCCAGATGCTGGCCGCCCTGCTCGGCTGGTCGCAGGGCACCTTTGCCTCCAAGATCGAGATCGACGGGGCACAGGCCCACGTCACCCGCGAGATCGACGGCGGGCTCCAGACGGTCAAGCTCAAGATGCCGATGATCGTCACCACCGACTTGCGCCTCAACCAGCCGCGCTACGCCTCGCTGCCCAACATCATGAAGGCCAAGAAGAAGCCGCTCGATGAGAAGACCCCGGACGAACTCGGGGTCGACGTCACGCCGCGGCTCAAGGTGCTCTCCACCAGCGAGCCGCCCAAGCGCCAGGCCGGCCAGAAGGTGGGTTCGATTTCCGAGCTCGTGGACAAGCTCAAGAACGAGGCCGGAGTGATCTGAGATGGCCCTGCTGCTGATCGCCGAACACGACAACGAGGGCTTGAGAGACGCCGTTAACAAGGCGCTGACGGCGGCCCTGCAGATCAGCGACGAGATCGACGTCCTGATCGCCGGCCACAATGCAGCCGGGGCCGCCAAGGCGGCTGCGGCGCTCAAGGGCGTGCGCAAGGTGCTGCACTGCGATGCGCCGATGTTTGAGCGCCCGGTCGCCGAGCCCATGGCGGCGCTCGTGGTGCCCCTGATGGAGCGCTATGACGTGGTCCTCGCGGCCGCGACCACCAACGGCAAGAACTACATGCCTCGCATCGCGGCACTCCTCGATGTCATGCAGATCTCCGAGATCGTCGAGGTGAAGTCGCCCGATACCTTCGTGCGTCTGATCTATGCCGGCAATGCCGTCCAGACAGTGCAGTCGGGCGAGTCAAAGACAGTGATCACGGTGCGCACCGCCGCCTTCCAGGCCACCGAGGATGGCGGCTCGGCCGAGATCGAAAAGCTCGATCCGCCGGCCGATCCCGGGCTTTCGGCTTTCGAGGGCGAGAACCTCACCCGCTCCGAGCGCCCCGAACTGACCTCGGCGCGCATCATCATTTCCGGCGGCCGGGGCATGCAGAGCGGCGAGAACTTCAAGATCCTGGAACGGGTTG